>JAPUHH010000053.1 GCA_027297825.1 Gammaproteobacteria bacterium | reverse complement strand
CCTGTAATTAGACACACTTAGTCCTACCGGGTATTCCTTCTGCCCATGATATCCCTGAAAATCATCCGACATTTCAGGGATGCCGCCTGTAATTGTCCATATCATCAAATTTGCCTAGCAATAAATTAACTTTATGGCTCTAAGCACCGAAAAACTTCGTGACCACCTTGAAAACGAACATCCTATAGTTGTACTGGGTATTTACATCAATCGATCAGGGGTTCGAATCCAGTATCGCGAACATTTTGGAGATGAAGAAGTGGACCGTAAACTGCGCAAGGCTCAGCTAAACGAAACGGTGAGTTCATTTATGAAAAAAGCAGCCTATATGGATGCCAATCTAGACCGAGATAGCAAAATGATGCTGCAACTTGAAAGCGGTGAAGTGGAAATTCTAATTCAGCGAGTTGCTAATGCAACGAACGCTCAATCTCTCGTAGAGTATCGAATACGTCAAGACATCGTGCGCAACTCTGATGATCAGTATATTTTTGCAACTAAATTTTATTTACTTGATTGCAAAAATGACGCTGATGTTGCCGCACAAGCTTTAAGAGAACATGTATGTTCGAACGATGAAAAAAAATACATACTTGAATTACAACATCTTGGCCCATCCGAAGAATATACATCGATTGCAAGATTTAACACGGGTGATTCTTATTCAACCATCATGAATCTAGAAACTCAAGGGTAACCACTCGCTGCAATTAACTTGTGAGTTTTTGGCGTAACGATTCGAAATTCTACCAACTCATAAAAATTCTAGAATGGGTTCAGGGCGTTCAAAGTGAAATTCTTGCGCGTACTCCACCCCGGGCTCTTCTAGTATATTGAGAATTTCCTCATTTTCTACATATTCCGCAATAGTCTGCTTGCCTAGCACATGCCCCATATCATTAATCGCTTTGACCATGGCTCGACTCACATCAGTGACTCAATTGAGTGAGTGAAAAATCTAGCGAACAAGCCGTAGTTCGCAGATCAAATAAGACAAAGAATAAAGATTTATTAACTCACAAACATTCAATAAGTTTTCGAATAGATATAACAAAACCGCACATCTTCCAAAAAATATACGGTTTTGTTAAATTTACTTACAGACTACTGAGCGTAGCAAATGGCTATGGGCCGTATTGAAAAGGAGAGGCTAAACCAGCCTTACCTGATTGATACCATTCAATACCATTATCATGATAACGAGCACGTTTTGATTCATGCACAACGACAGGGTTTCCTGGTGCAATGGCAAGCGGCGGATTGGTAACAATCACTGGCTTACCTTCTTCTCCTTCGATTGGATACATTTCATTTTCGCCAACACCTTCAATCACCAAATGTTTTTTGGTGCCGGTACTCTCAAATGAGATTTTTGCTTTTTTAGCGCTGATGACTTCGCTCACCAGACTAGCAATAACTCCCAAATGGCCACCACCTTCGCCACTCCATAAAGAACAAACTGCTTCGAACTGCGCATCGCTAGCACTTTCATCGACATATAATGCTAAACGCCAATTACCTTTGGTGAGGTTACCTGGAGCGTGTAGCCAAACACCCACCTTCACACCATCCAATTTCACATCGCCACAATATCCGCTTTCTATGTGCCAGCCGACCATGGCCTCACAAAACCCTTTGGTTGGATTCTGTAAAAAAATACACGGGCATACATTATCGCAATTACAAGACTCAAAATACTTGCCCTCAACTTTCCAATTCGTTATTGCCATAACTTTCCTCCAAAATCATTAATAGCGTAGCTGCATAAAACGATAGCATAACGACCATAGTGACAGTAGCCTGTTTCATATAAGCTAGCCAAATGCTTAATTCAATGTCACAAATAGACGAAAATAACTTACAAGTCATTTAGTGTATTTATCTTATTAGTTTCTAACATACAAGCATCTCACTAGCACGATTATATATTCATTAGCGATTTACACCTATGAATCCACTCGATGCCTCTAGCTCGAACCTATCGCAGCAAGACAAAATAATCGTCATAACTGGACTATTGACGGTTGCGGCCCTTGGTTGGATCTATATGTTTTATTTGGCTTGGGCGATGGAAAATATGCACTTGGTAGATATTTGGATGCCACCACGTGGAGGCGAACGCACATGGACTGCTTGGGATTTTATTTTGCTATTCCTAATGTGGCTAACCATGATGCTAGCCATGATGACGCCGACAGCTGCACCGATGGTGATGATGTTTACAACTGTAAACAAACAAAAAAAAGTACGCCAACAACCCTATGTATCCACATTTATATTTTTAGCGGGTTATTTAGTGGCGTGGGCCATTTTTAGTATTGTTGCATCAGCAATTCAATGGCCTTTGCACGAAAGCGGTTTACTTAACCCCATGATGAATAGTCGCAGTTATCTAATGAGTGGCGGTATCTTGATCTTGGCAGGCTTATACCAATGGACACCAATGAAAAATGTCTGTCTAGAACATTGTCGCACCCCACTGGGCTTTTTAATGACCGCTTGGAAAGACGGTAATTTTGGAGCTTTCAAAATGGGCCTACATCATGGCCTGTTTTGTGTCGGCTGCTGTTGGGCACTGATGGCAATTTTATTTGCAGTGGGTGTAATGAATATGCTCTGGGTAACACTCATTACGATATTTGTTTTAGTAGAAAAAATATCCCCCATTTCACCAAGTTTGGTCCGCATGCTCACCGGTTTTGCACTAATAGCATGGGGAAGTTATTGGCTACATCTTTACCCCTGGTAGCACACTATAAACTTGCACGAACCTTGGTTAACACTGTATTTCTGGTAATCTGCTCAACTTAGGTACAGGTGTATCTATTCCGGGTTACGTTTTCTGACCCCTTCCAACCATCACCTACAAATTCAAAAATAGAATGCTTGGAACCCAGATGGAACCCATGAGTCTTATTTATGTAGATTTCGTTATTTGTTTATCTATTCTATGCAATAGAACATTTTATGCCAAAAATCGCCGATTTAGAGCTCTGAAGCGTTATGATTAACTACTAATTTCCAATTGCAGCAAAACA
>JAPUHH010000052.1 GCA_027297825.1 Gammaproteobacteria bacterium | reverse complement strand
GCGTATTGAAGACATTCGTAATATTCTTGTCACGTATTGTGGGGATTGTTGTAGACAAGGCTGTGTTTAAAACACGCAGTGGTTTTGGTCCTGGTTATTATATTGTTAGCATCATTGCGCAGATCATTTTAGGTGTTTTAGCGGCAATCATTGTAGCTTGGTATTCACGTCGTTGTGAGCATCGTGCAGATGCGGGTGGTGCAGGCCTAGCAGGGCGTGAAAAAATGGTTGCAGCATTACAGCGTTTACAGGCTCAGCATGAGCCTGAGGAACTTCCAGGGCAGCTCGCAGCATTTGGCATATCGGGTGGAGTGAAAAGTGGTTTAAGAAAACTATTTATGTCGCATCCACCACTGAAGGTGCGAATTGATGCACTTAAGAAACTGTAATAATTACTATCTATATGAATTGAGATACGGGTTAGTGCTTGTAATACAAGCTGCAGTGCCTACATGCTTGAGAAATCGTAATTTGGTTCTTCGCTTGCAGGTTGTAAAAAGTTACCTTGGGTAAAATTAATACCCAAGCTCCATAATGTCGATAGGGTGTCGGCATCTTCTACAAATTGAGCAATTACTTTAGTACCTATTGGTTTTAGCGCTTTTGCAATTTCGCGTATTGCAGCTTGGTTTTCTTGATTTTCGCTGATATTTGACATCAGGCTGCGGTTGATCTTTACATAGTTAGCAGGAATTGATTTTAATATTTTGGTTGGGTCATCTCCAGATCCAAATGCATCAATCGCAACTTCGCATTTGAGATTTTGTAAGCCACGAAGAAGAATTTTAGCTTCATTGAAGTGTGAAATAAGTACGTGCTCTTTCACCTCAAAGCAAACAAGTCCAGGCGATATATTGTTATTGTTAAGCTGCTCTTTTAGCCAGCCTATAAATTCTGTGTCGAGTAAGGCGTTTGCGCATAATTTTATGAATAAGCGCATATCCGAGCCATTATTGCGACGCTCGGCTAGTTTTTTGAAGGCATTTAGAATAATCCAGCGGTCTAGCATTTTTCCATAGCCAGTGCGCTCAATACGCATCACAAATTCGCTGGCAGGAACTAATTGATTTTGATCATCTCGAAGTGCGGAATAAATTTGATAACGCTCACCCGGCTCACCATGGAGACTGATGATGGGTTGGTATAGCAATGCGAGTCGATTCTTTTTAATGGCTTCGCGTAGTTGTTGAGTCCAGCGTTCGTCTTTCTCGCGCTCACCCATTTGCTCGTCATCGGGTGTATACAATACTAGTTCATTTAATTCTTGCTCCCATGCTTCATCGCAACAGGTCTTGGCTTTATTAAGTACATCAGAAAGTTCGGTGGTGAACTGATCGATGATGACAGCGCCGACAGCAGGCTTGATTGATACATAGTCGCTGCCTGAAGTCGTTATCAATTCGCCTAGATGTTGTATTACAATGGCGCCAAAAGTCTTTAATGCATCAGGATCACAATTTTGGGTTAGAATTCCAAATGATTCTTCAGTAAGGTTTGATATAGTCTCGTTGTTGGTGCAGCATTTGCGCAGAGTGCTAGCTACATTTGAACTAACTTTGTCAAGTGCAGCGAACCCAAACTTATCTTTAATTTCCGTGAAATTTGCGATATCAATTTGGATAAATGCCTGTGCTATGGATCCTTGTTTAGCTTCGTTTACGGCTAACTCAAGTTGGTCTAATATGGAGCGTCGATGGAAAAAGCCAGTGCTGATGTCGCGTTCACTTAGGTAGCTAAGCTGCTCTTCAAGTTCTTTTGTGCTTCCACCGTCTTCGGAGTTCTGTATCACAATTTGGGTGCATTCTTCACCCAATACGGTAACTGCGCTGTAATTAAACTTAGCGGAAAATATTTCATCGTTCTCTTTTTTAAAATTTAGACTTAGCTCGCCACTTTCTTTTAACTTTGCAACATTTTTCAGTACTGTTTTCATTTGCCCTTGATTATCTGCTGCGACTAAATCCATAATGGATAATCCATAGACGTCCTCTGGGTCATTAAAACCAAATTGCTCTAGATATTTTTTATTTACATAGGTGTGCATGCCTTCGTGTATATAGCAGATTGCATCTCTAGAGCTTTCCATTAAGTTTTTACAACGCGTTTCAAGTTCTTCGTAATGAGAGGCAGTGTCTTTTAGTTGCTGAATGTGCAGTTGGGTTTTTGCGGTGCTGCTGACTACTAATTTTAAATGTTCTGCATTGTTCTTATTTACCAAGTTAGTAGCACCTTGCAACATGCATGAAACTGGGTCCAATTGTTGCGAATTTGTAATCGCAATAATGGGTATTTCTGGTGTGCGACCGTTGATAGTGGCCACCGTTTTTTCAAGTGTTACTTCTTCGGTCTCTACGGTGTGTAAAACGATATGAGGTTGCGCTTCATTTAAAAGCGTGGCGAGATCTTCCGCATTTTGTGCAATACGTGAGCGAACAGCCACTCCTGATGTCTTAATGGTGGTTACCATTTCTTCAACATCATTGGGGCTACTGCTAACGAATATGAGTTGCAGCGGTTGATTCATAATTTCTTGTTGTTTCCGTACTTTATGCGATTATTTGACGTCAATGTCTATTTTGGCGATAGAGGTGTCTTATGCAACAAGCAGGCGACAGTGCCCATATTTATATTCTTGAACGGTAATCGGCATACACCTACAGGGTGATTCTTCTGATATTTTCAGATATTCCACTGGGCTTAGAGGTTTAGGCAAAATTCTTTTAACTAGGGCTGGATGGTTGTTTCGAGAAAGAAAATCTCACAAAAGATATCGTGCGTTCAACGGCCTGTTGAAATACGATTGTCTGCTTCTCTCCATCCATTTGCACATCTAAGCTTTCTCCCGAGCTAATAGAGTTTGGCGGAGCGATAAGAGTTATTATTTTGCCTTGTGCAGTTTCTTCTGTGAATTGTAAGATATGCTCAAGGCCTTTAAATTTATTTAACGATAGCTGCGCGTCTATTACTTCAATAGGTTGTGCAAAGCCATTCAAAGTTTCAATACCTATTTTCTCGCCTTGGCCAGATAATGATTGCATCCAACGTACAACGCCTAAGTGCCACTCTT
>JAPUHH010000051.1 GCA_027297825.1 Gammaproteobacteria bacterium | reverse complement strand
ATGCTCGATTTTTATCACCAACGCTTCAATATATTAGTTTGCACTACTATTATCGAAAATGGCATAGATATTCCAACCGCAAACACCATCATCATTAATCGCGCGGATAAACTTGGCCTGTCCCAGTTGCATCAAATTCGTGGCCGCGTGGGGCGATCTCACCATCAAGCCTACGCCTACCTAATTGCACCACCTCGTACAGTAATGACTGCAGAGGCGGCTAAGCGCTTAGAGGCTATTGAATCACTAGAAGAACTGGGTGTTGGATTTACGCTAGCCACCCATGATTTAGAAATTAGAGGTGCCGGCGAATTACTTGGTGCAGAACAAAGCGGACAAATCGCAGAAATTGGTTTTACTTTATACAATGAACTATTAGCGCGTGCGGTCGCAGCATTGAAGTCAGGTGAAATTCCAGAACTCAATCAACCTCTAGACCAAGGCATAGAAGTAAATCTTGGTGTCACTACCCTATTACCGGAAGACTACGTGCCCGATGTGCATACCCGATTGGTTTTATATAAACGCATTGCCAGCACTAAAACGATAGATGATCTTGATGATCTTGAAGTGGAATTGATTGACAGATTTGGCTTACTCCCTGAATTTGCTAAAAATCTATTCCATGTAACTCAGCTAAAAATAATTTCCTCTAGATTTGGAGTCACTCGCATTGAAATGGGCCATGAGTCTGCTCGCCTACGTTTTAATAAAAACCCTAATATAGATACGCATAAGTTATTAGCTTTAATTCAGAATTTTCCAGATAGGTACAAATTAGAGGGTTCTGAAAAACTCACTATTTATACCGAAACTGAAAATAGTGAGGAACGAATTGACACCATCATGAATCTATTAAATGAGCTACAATTAAAACAAGCAGCCTAATTTCATTTTATAAACACCCTCTTAACCGATCCCATGAGACCTTATAGCCGATACAAAGCTTCAATACTTATACTTTTATTTAGCCTATCGTCACACTCATTGGCGAAAGACTACATCGTTGAAATGGTGTTCTTTGCGGATACAAGAGGTGTTTCTTCGAATTATGTACACGTCTCTACACAACCCGTTAATCCTGATTTAGGCGATGCGATTTTACTTAGTAGTGGCGCGACCTCTAGCGGATTCATCCCCTATCCACAAGAAACATTTAGATTAAAAAATAAAGCTGCAGCATTAAGCAAATCGGGGCGCTATCAAGTGTTAAAACATATTGCTTGGCGACAGCCAGGTCTTGCCAAGGAAGAAGCCATAGCCGTGCGCATACATGCTGGTAAAGACTATCGCAATGAATTCAAGGAAAGGTCTTTTGCGCAAGCAGACTTTAGTGACCGCAAGTTATCTGCAAACCAACCCGTAAATGAACTTGATGGAACTATCAAAGTGGTGCTTGGGCGCTACTTACATGTTTATACAGATTTAGCTTATCGACGACCCTTTAACTTAAGTGCCGCCTCCACAGAAAACCCACTCGGCCGTGATCGAGTTTTAGCGGACTTTGCAATAAAAACTCATCGTAAAATGCGCAGTAAAACGTTGCATTACATTGATCACCCCTTACTAGGCATTCTTGTCGAAATACGACCAGCAGATTCGTAAGAACTACAACCCGCCTCGCTTGCGATCCCTGCTTAACTCTACCCTAACATTAATCTAGCTTGTGAAATCAATTGCTATATTTGTTGATGTACAAAACATTTATTACACCACTCGCCAAGTCTACCAACGACAATTCAATTACCGAAAATTTTGGCAACAAATCAATTCTAAAGGAAAAATTGTTTCTGCAATTGCTTATGCCACACATCGTAATGATGACAAACAACACAAGTTTCAAACGGCTCTCAAACACATTGGCTTTAATATAAAACTTAAACCTTACATTCAACGTAGCGACGGTTCTGCCAAAGGGGATTGGGACGTGGGGATAACCATAGATATTATGGAAACTGCGCAAAGCGTAGATACAGTTGTACTTCTTTCTGGCGATGGAGACTTCGACTTATTGCTGCAAAAAATCAAAAAGGATTATGCTGTTAGCGCTGAAGTCTATGGCGTACCTGCACTCACTGCCAATTCCCTTATAGATTCAGCTAGTGTCTATCATCCTATTGAGGAGGATTTATTACTCTAAAGTTTATTACTATACAAATAAAACATTTGATCAAATATCTGCTATTACCAATAATCAGATATTCTATTTACGCTCCCTTCAGCGCGAAAATCCAGCCTCCTACATTCATACCCGCTTTACCCTACTCAATAACATATTGTATTCTCGTTAAATGTTTAATCAGAACACTCAGCATAGCTCAAATTAATGGCAACTCAATCCAGCTGTCTTGTTGATTAGTGACTATGACAACAGGGGCTTTTTAAATGAATGATACAAACAATGTGTATGCGACACCGAAAGCAGATCTCGCAAAAGAATACGAATATCAGTATGCGGGCTTTTGGATTAGAACATTAGCAGGAATCATTGATTCCATATTAGTGCTATTGATCGTTGGCCCGATACTTACCGCCATCTACGGCACAGAGTATTGGGATAATGAGTCTTTTGCTCAAGGTACTTGGGATATTTTATTAAGCTACATCCTACCCGCCATTGCAGTTATAGTTTTCTGGGTTTTTAAATCTGCTACTCCTGGAAAAATTGTAACAAAGCTATCGATAATTGATGCGAAAACTGGCAACAAACCTTCTACAGCTCAATTTATAGGGCGCTACTTTAGTTACTATATTTCGATCATTCCATTCCTGCTAGGGATAATATGGGTTGGTTTTGATAAGCGAAAACAAGGCTGGCATGACAAGCTTGCAGGCACCTTGGTGGTTAGACGTAAATAATGGCTAGTGTATAGATGCTGTTTAATGACCGCTAACGACCCAACGCGGACATTCGACTGGTTGCATTAATTTTTAAAATAATGGAAAGCTACACTGATCAACAAATCATAGAGTCCTGGAAGAAAAATGTTCAGCCCTGGATAGCGGCTATTCGGGAAGGTGAAATTGAAAACAGGTTACTGGTAACCAATCAAGCAGTCATGGATGCAGTTTTTTCGAGAGCGCCTAAAACAGTTCTAGATATTGGGTGTGGAGAAGCAAGATGGAAATAATGCTCCACATAAAAAACACTGGCGGTCGGTGTGTTGCCTACAAGAGGGTCGTGTGGCCAATTGCTAGTGTATGAGATATGTTTATCCGGTCGGTTAGTAACCGCACTCCAAGCAGACCAAAAAAAGAATGCAGTAAGATTTTGCGCATTTTGATTATCTAAAACCGAGTTGAGTGGGAAAGTATAATTCTTACGCAACTCAAGGAAGTCTTTATCTTTAGCTGTGAACAATCCAACGTAGTGCTCGGCTACACTTTTTATAGCATGGGCTCGCTCAGAGCTAACGGTAACTACGCCTGTGTCTGGATTACAGGTATTTTTGCGCATCTCCGAGCGCAGTGTAACTTTATGCATTTCACGCTGTTGCTCGTGAGATGCAGATGAACCAAAATTTTCATCTCGCCCTATGAGTGCAAGAAGCGCTAAAGCTTCACGATGCAACCAATCTGCACTCCAATCAGGTGCAAGATAGCTCCCGTGCCCCCATATTGAGCCCTGCCGCATACCATCAAGAGATTGCCAAATAATTCTGACCGCGTTCTATATCCGCACGTGTGTAAATAACCTCCCCAGTTGATGTTGCAACACTCTCAGGTATTGGAGGAGCTTTGTGATAAATCTGTCCTCCAAAATATAGTAAGACGGAGAACGAAGCAATCATGCTTACGGACAATATCAGCCAAAGCCTTTTAACCGTAATGTATTTTTATACATTCTAATTTTGATCTCCCTTCGATTCTTCGAGGCTTGCTATATCTTTGCAAAGATTTAACTGACTTAAATCTATTATTCTAGGGACTAGTCTTTATTGAATTAGCCTGTGCTCCATGATCTTGGACGCTTCATTCCAGCGATCTTACAAGCTTGTTTGACATAACCGTACGGGAATAATTTAAATAGCTGCTTCTTTGCATCTTTCCCATAGTTGAGTTCGTCAGTTAGATATTTAACAACAAAACGAGAATCAGGTGCGGTTAAATGTTCATCGTAATAGTTACGCATATACTTGATAACATTCCAATGGTCATCAGAGAGTACTAATTCTTCTTCACTCGCAAATTTCTTGGCCAGCGCCTCATTCCAGTCTCCTGGCTCAATCAAATAACCTTCATTATCAATCTTTTTTGACCATCCGCTAACATGTAGTGCCATTCTCGAATCCTTAATTAAAATGCTCACTCGACAGGCAAATAAGCTCTAGAAATTTCTGTAGGACAAGTTATTCTAGGTAAGATTTGATAGGTTTTACTGATCTAGATCATTGAAATCAACGAATGGTTCCCCAAGCTGGATTATTTAAGGTCGAATGACCACTTATAGCCGAAAGTGACTTACAGAAATTCCCAATCTACTTACTAAACAACTTAATAGAAGCCGCTATGAGTTGTTTTACAGCACCCATACCCTCTTCAATAGCTTGATCTATTTCTACCATGGTGATTTCGCTTTCGCCTCTGCCGGCGGCCCAATTCACCGACAATGCACACGTTGCATAACAAAGGCCTAGCTCTTTAGCTAATGTCGCCTCTGGCATGCCGGTCATACCTATGATGTCACAGCCATCTTTTTCTAAACGATTCACTTCTGCTGCGGTCTCTAATCGCGGCCCTTGAGTAGCGCCGTAGGTGCCGCCATCAAACACATCAAGCTTTAGGTCTTTTGCGGCTTGCAGCATTACTATTCGCAAATCATTGCAATAGGGATGCGTGAAATCTATATGGGTGACATGTTCTAAATCATTATCAAAAAATGTCTGCTTACGTGAATAGGTGTAATCAATAACCTGATCAGGAATAACAATTTTCTTGGGCGGAATATTGAGGTGAATACCCCCTACTGCAGCGACAGCAATGACATGTGTAATACCAATATTCTGCAAAGCCCAAATATTCGCGCGATAATTAATTTTATGCGGCGGAATAGTGTGATTATTTCCATGTCGAGCAAGAAAAACAATTTCTTTACCTGCTAACTCTCCATGAGAAAAAGCAGCACTAGTGGAGCCATAAGGAGTTTCTACCGCTTGATTATTAGTGATGTGTAAATCACTAATAGACGTAAGCCCGGTGCCGCCAATGATCGCAAGTCGTTGCATTTCCTATTTTTAAATTAACCTTCGCTTACGGCATATACGCTTGAGAGATTCCGCCAATAACCTTTGTAGTCCATCCCCCAACCAAACACATAGCGATCAGTTGTGGTTAGGCCGACAAAATCAGGCTCAATCTTTAGGTGATTTTTGGCGAGAATTTTTTTCAACAACACTACAGACAACACTTTTCTCGCGCCTTTTGCTTTGCAATAAGCTATGAGCTCTTGCATGGTGTAACCTTCATCAAAAATGTCATCGACCAATAAAACCAATCGCCCAGTAAGATCAATATCCGGCTCTTTATGCCAATGAATCGCACTACCATGAGTTTTATTGCGATAACGATCTACATGCAAATAATCTAACTCTATGGGTGACTGTATGCGTTTCATTAACTCAGAAGTGAACATGAGCCCGCCCTTCATGACACACAAGAATACAGGCACTTCTTCACCCATTGTTGC
>JAPUHH010000050.1 GCA_027297825.1 Gammaproteobacteria bacterium | reverse complement strand
CGATGCCAAAGAACGTGGCACATTAGAAGTACCCATGCATTTACGCAATGCACCCACTAAACTAATGAAAGATATCGGTTATGGGGAAGGTTATCGCTATGCTCATGATGAAGAGGATGCCTATGCTGTGGGTGAAGAGTATCTTCCTGAAGAATTACAAGGTACAAGGTATTATCATCCAGTTGACAGAGGGCTGGAGCTCAGAATTAAAGAACATCTGAATAAGCTGCGTGCGAGCGATAAAGAAGATTAACCAAATATTTAAAATTGTTTAGGAGTAGAACTGAGTGGACCAACTTAAATTATCAAAGGAACTAATCGATAAAATTCAACACGTTTTGGTTGAAGAAGACGAACGTACAAAAAATCCATTACTCGCCGGCCAGTATTTGGCTGCGATTATTGGCTTCATCGTCGGCAATCATGATCTCCCCACAGGTGAAAAAAACGAAATCATGAATGAACTCAATGCGTTTTCTAAATATGTCTATGACGACATCACCAAACAAAAACAAGTCAGCATGCAACCTAAAGGTGAAGCATTTGGAATTTGGAAGCCAGGGGAGGGTTAACTATTTGGTAAGCAATTGAGACTGTTCCGAGTGCTCCCACTTGTTAGGAAATCCAGAATGCATCTGTCTTGATGAATTCTGCCAGCAGCCAGTTGTGATTCACATTAAAATGTTGTGACAATGATATATGGGTCATATCTGCTTAGTTCGCTTAACCTATGCATAGCAGCAATTAAGCTGCCGTGAAGACCAACAGATTTACCCGCAATATGTAATTTATGTGAGCCCATTAATTTCCATTTCTAACATATTAATAAATTGCAATATTGCACTATTATTTCATCTTAAGCGCCAAAAATTCCAGATCGTAAATTTTACTCAGTCCCGTCTAAGCTTATCTGAAATCGCGATTGGGGTCGGGTAGTGAAGTACAATCAAATAGGTTGAAAGTATAAAGCTTGCGATGGTGCAGACTTGAATAAAGTTAGAAGCTCTTAAGGAAATTAGACCTGCGCTCATGGCGACAAAGCCTAATAATAATGAGAACTCGCTGAGTTGACCTAAGCGCATACCAATTTCTTTTGAATCTTGTTCAGATTCACCACTTTTGTGAATGAGAAATCTAAACACGAAAGGTTTTACGAGGAGTAAAACGCAACTGGTGATGATGGCAGGGAGGAGTAATTTCCACGCAAGCCCAACATCTAAGCTTGCGCCCAGAGAAAAGAAAAAGATCACTAGGAAAAAGTCACGAATAGGCTTTAAGCTTTCTGAAATGTAAAAAGATATAGGGCCCACCGCAATAGTAACCCCTGCAATAAAGGCACCGGCCTCATGCGATAAGCCGATGGTATGTGCGAGTTCTGCAATGCCTAAGCACCAACCGATGGCTAATAAAAAAATATATTCTTTGATTTTATCGAATTTTGTCATGAGTTTAACTAACACAAGTCGTTCGATCACAAATGCAAATGCAATTAAGCCCGGTAAAGCTATTGCAAGTTTAATGAGTTCATTGAACTGATTAGAGCCTGTGCCATGGGTCTCGATGAGTAATAGCAGAATGATGGCTAATATATCTTGCAACAAAAGAATACTGATAATGATTTCGCCCACATGTTGATGGTGCAACACAGTGGTGGGCAATAATTTTAGGCCAATAATGGTGCTGGAAAACATAAACGCACCGGCAACCACAAATTGATCTATTCGTGGAAGTTGCAAGGCCCAAGCCGCCACAAAACCAATCAGTGCAAAGATTAGAGAGCTACCAAAAGTGATGAGTGTGGATTGTTTGATTGAGCTAAATAGTTTTTGAGGGTGCAGGTTCAGCCCCATCAAAAATAATAAAAACATAATGCCGACTTTGGCTATTTGGCGCGAAAACTCGGTATCTTGAACTACATTGAATACTGAAGGGCCAAGAAGAATGCCGCCTGCAATATAGGCTACCAGCAGGGCTTGTCTGGCAAATAATGCTACTGTGGCAAGAACCGCTGCGCTTGTGAAAATTATAAAAATCGAAAAAATGATCGATTCAGACGATGATATTCCCAACTCCATTAGACCCCACTCCTTTAGGCAAATGCTCTATTAAAACTATTGCTCGGTCAGCAATTCGATCCAGTGTTTGATCGGGGTTTTAGTGCCTGATTGTAAATGCATTAAGCAACCAATATTCGCGGTAGCAATGATATCGGGCTGCTTGGCTTCAAGATTAGTGACTTTATTATGCAGTAATTGGGTTGAAAGTTCTGTTTGAAGTAATGAATAAGCACCCGCAGAACCGCAACAAATGTCAGAATTTTGGACTTCTACTAATTCATAGCCCGCTTCTTGAAGTTTGGTTTCTATGCTACCGACTATCTTTTGACCGTGTTGTAGGGTGCAAGGGCTATGCAAGGCAACGGTTTTATTCTTAGGTTCTGATGTTTTGATTTTTATCTCTGTGGTGATTTCTGAGAGGTCTTTGCAACGCTCTGAGATAAATTTTGCTTTCTTAGTATAGCGATTATCATCTTGCATGATCGTGCCATATTGCTTTATAAAACTGCTGCATCCACTTGAAACTATAACTAAATTCTCATGGGAATTTGATAATTTTCCATACCAGTTGTTGATGTTGCTGCGGATCGTACGCTTAGCTTTTTCGAGATCGGTTAGATGAAAAGCTAAAGCGCCACAACAGCTCGTAGGCGCTTCATCCAGTTGAATATCGGATTGTTGAAGCACCTGCGAGGCTGCGGCATTAATTTGTGGGGCTGCTACGGATTGGACACATCCTTTTATAGTCAACATTTTGCGTTTTGCCAAGGACGATGAATTTTTGGCTGAGTATTTGCTTGGTGGTCTGCTAGGCGATTTTCCAGGAATTTTGGCAGGAATCTTTTTTGCTAATTTAGATGGGAGTAGCGGTTTAAATAATCGGGCCAGGGAAAAAAGTGTGGCAACCCGTGCTGGTTTGGAAAAGATGCTGATAATTAAACTGCGTTTTAGTTTATTGAACACAGGACGTTTAATGGATACTTCTATATGTTTGCGTCCAATATCGATTAAATCACCATACTCGACCCCTGATGGGCAGGTCGTTTCACATGCCAGGCAGGTTAAACATCGGTCTAGATGATTCATGCTGATATTGCTGGAGCCTTTTTCTTCAAAAAAGCCCTTAATTAAATAAATGCGCCCACGAGGCCCATCCAGTTCATTGCCAGTTAATTGATAGGTAGGACAAGTTGCGTTACAAAATCCGCAATGCACACAGTTGCGTAAAATTTCATTCACACGCTGGCCATCCGCGGTTTGTAGAAATTCTGGTTTAAATGAAGTTTGCATAGTGTTTAAAACTCAGCGTACATTTTTCCAGGATTAAGGATGCCTGCAGGATCAAACGCATGTTTAAGCTTGCGGTGAATTTTCATTGAAACGTCAGAAAGCGGATGAAAAACTTGTTCGGTATTATTGCCGCGAAAAACACAAGCATGTCCGTCGACACTTTCTACTTCTGCGCGTAAATATTCAGCATTGTCCTCAGTTGCGTACCAACGTAAGCCACCATTCCATTCCATCACGTAAGATCCTGAGAGTTTAAGCGGTGGCGTGTTAGGTGGTACGGATATTCTCCATAATGGTAAATCTGTAATAAAAAAATCATGCGCATGTTCTCTAATGTTTTTCCAAAATATATCGCTCCAATCAATGCATTCGCCACCAATAATATCTATGCATGCTTGGGTAGTTGATAGCGATCCGGATAAACGCACATAGAGGTCGTTGCCATCATAAAAAGATGCAGAGATTGGCATGGCAGTATTTGCCCACTCATTCATTTTTTGAATTGCATCATTGGGGTTTAATGAGATGGCAATGGTTTGTTCGCAGGGTGGCATTGGAGCTAAGCGCAAGGTAATAGACATCAACACTCCTAAGGTTCCAAGTGCGCCACACATTAATCGAGACACATCGTAACCGGCGACGTTTTTCATCACCTTGCCGCCAAAGTGTAAGTACTCGCCTTTACCGTTAATGATATCGACACCTAAGATGCAATCGCGTACTGCGCCGGCACTTGCGCGCCGGGGCCCAGATAGGCCTGCTGCAACCATCCCACCTACAGTAGCAGTGGACCCAAAATAGGGAGGTTCAAACGGTAACATTTGATTATGTTTTTCAATGGCTTGTTCAATTTCAATTAAAGGCGTGCCGCTGTGAGAAGTAATAAAAAGCTCGGAAGGTTCATATTCCGTAATGCCTGTGTGCTTTAGTAATGACAGTGGTTCGCCATTTATGTTTCTGCCGTAAAAGTGTTTGGTTTCCCCTGCCTGAATTTGCAGTGCGCGATGATTTTTATAAGCCTCTAGCACTTGAGCTTTTATATCTTCTTTGTTCTCAGCCATGATTAATGAAAGTTAACTTTAAAAACGGGGTAGATCCGCATGCGGTAATTTACCTTCATGCACATGCATGGCTCCAAATTCTGCACAACGATGTAGAGTTGGGATAGCTTTTCCAGGGTTTAGTAGCGCATTCTCATCAAAAGCCGCTTTTACCGCATGAAATGTAGTAATTTCTGCTTCGTTAAATTGCACACACATCTGATTAAGCTTTTCAACTCCAACACCATGCTCACCAGTGATGGTTCCACCGACTTTTATACATAGTTCAAGAATTTCACCCCCAAGTTCTTCTGCAGTTTCTAATTCACCGGATGCATTGGCATCATAAAGAATGACGGGATGTAAGTTGCCATCCCCCGCATGAAACACATTGGCCACACGCAAACCATGCTTTTTGGAAAGCCCGTTAATATTTTCTAATACATGGGCTAGATATTTGCGAGGAATGGTTCCGTCTATGCAATAGTAATCAGGGGTTAAATTACCTAATGCTGGAAAGGCAGCTTTTCTTCCCATCCATAGTAATTCAGCTTCTTGTTCATCTCTTGCTAATCTAACTTCTATCGCTTGACAGTCCTTCAATATTTTCTTAACTAAGATAATTTGTGAATTAAGCTCTTCCTCGAATCCATCCAACTCACAAATTAGAATTGCAGCGGCGTTAGGAGGGTAGCCTGGGCTACAGTATTGTTCAGTTGCTTGGATGGTTAAGTTATCTAACATTTCTAGGCCTGCAGGAATTACACCTTCAGAAATGATGCCCGTAACAGCGTTACCTGCTTTTTCGATGTTATCAAATGCAGCTAGTAGCACCTTTTTTTGTTGTGGGTGCGGCAGTAGCTTTACGGTGGCTTCTAATGTGATCCCAAGCATCCCTTCGGAACCTGTCATGAGTGCAAGTAAATCATAACCTGGTGAATCGAAGTATTTGCCACCGAGCTCTAAAATTTCTCCATCAATGGTTAAAATTTTCAGTGCCAAGACATTGTGTACGGTCAGGCCGTATTTTAAGCAGTGTACACCACCAGCATTTTCAGCAATGTTACCGCCAATGGTGCATGCGATTTGCGAGGAAGGATCGGGTGCATAGTAAAGTCCATAGGGTTTGGCAGCTTGTGATATTGCTAAATTAGTAACTCCGGGTTCGACTCTTGCAGTCCGATTATTTGGATCAATTTCAATAATATTATTGAGCTTGGCTAGGTTTAATAACACACCTTCAGCATGCGGTAGGGCGCCACCCGACAGACTGGTACCGGCACCACGCGCAACAATAGGAAGCTGAAATTCTCTACAGATATTTATAATGGCTTTAATCTGATCATGGTTGTCGGGCAGCAATGCGAGACGAGGTAGCTGTCTGTATGCGGTGAGACCATCAGATTCGTATGGATAAAGTTGTTCTTTATTAGTTAAGACCGCTTCTTCAGGTAAAACTTGATGAAATCGCTGTGTAAGTATCGACAGACTGATGGATTTACTCATATCAATATAAACTTTGCTCCACAATAGCATTGAGAATTATCAATTTTGGCTTGTTTGTTTGGGACTTGATTGATCTTTGTTGGAGTTTTCATATAATCGCGACCACTTGAGTTGCTATTAATTCTTAGTGTCTCAATATACCATTGATCGACGCAATTTATGGCGAATTTAACTCTTAAAACAATTCAAATAATGAGCCAGAAAATAGACCACACATTGGGAGAGCTGACTTGACCATCGCGAGTATTGCGATAGGGGGTGCGGTGGGCTCAGTACTGAGATATCTCATTCAGATGCAATGTGTTGCATGGTTTGGAGCCAAGTTTCCGTATGGAACGTTGTTGGTGAATACACTAGGATCATTATTAATTGGGTTCTTATCCATTGTTCTCATAGAACGCTATGTTGTATCTACTGAGCTTAGATTCGCAATCCTGGTAGGATTGATTGGTGGGTTTACTACATTTTCAACATTTTCTCTCGAAACGCTGACGCTTATTCAACAAGGCAGTCTATTAAGTGCTGCGAGCAATATTATTTTTAATTTTACATTGAGCATCATCGCATGTTTTCTGGGTATTACCTTGGCGCGTGTCATTTAAATCAATTAATAAAAACAAATTATGTTAGATCCTAAGTTATTACGCACGAATATTGATGCTGTTGAAGAGCAGTTGGCCCGAAGAGCTTTTGCATTAAACAAAGACCACTTTTTAGCTTTAGAAGAGCAACGTAAGAAAATGCAAATAAACACAGAAGATTTGCAAAACCAACGTAATAAAAATTCTAAATTAATAGGCCAGGCAAAATCCCAAGGGCAAGATGCCACAGAGATCTTGGCTGAAATGGGGGAAATTAACCAAGATCTTAAAGATAACGAGGCAGAGTTAGAAAAATTACAAGCTGAAATTTATAGCTGGATGCTTGAATTACCGAATATTCCACACGAGTCTGTGCCGAGCGGTAATAGCGAAGAAGATAATGTAGAAGTTAGAAAATGGGGAATAATTCCTAGCTTTGCTTATAAAGCTTTAGACCATGTAGACTTAGGCGAAAAACTGGGCGGCTTAGACTTTGAAAGTGGTGCAAAAATAACCGGCAGCCGCTTTGTTGCAATGCGGGGAAGCTTGGCAAGGCTGCATCGTGCGCTGGCACAATTTATGTTAGATAAACACATTTCTGAACATGGTTATCAAGAAGTAAATGTTCCATTTATTGTCAATGCGCAAAGCCTAATCGGCACAGGACAATTACCAAAATTTGAAGAAGATCTTTTTAAGCTTAATACTGAGAACGCATATTATTTAATCCCTACTGCAGAAGTGCCAGTTACCAATCTTTGGCGCGATCAAATTACTAAAGAAGAAGAATTGCCAATTAAGTATGTGTGTCATACACCATGTTTTCGCTCAGAAGCAGGCTCTTACGGTAAAGATACACGCGGGATGATTCGCCAACATCAATTTGAAAAAGTGGAACTTGTACAGTTAGTAAAACCCGAAGCATCATGGCGCATGTTAGAAGAGTTAACGGGGCATGCCGAAGTAATATTGCAACAATTAGAATTACCTTATCGTGTAGTTACTTTATGTACTGGAGATTTAGGGTTTTCTTCTGCAAAAACGTACGACCTTGAAGTTTGGTTGCCAGGACAAAATGCATATCGTGAAATTTCTTCTTGCAGTAACTTTTTAGATTTTCAGACGAGAAGGCTAAAGGCGCGTTGGAGAAACTCTGCAACTAAAAAAACCGAACTGCTACATACATTAAATGGTTCTGGTTTAGCCGTAGGCAGAACGCTAGTTGCCGTGCTTGAAAATTATCAAGATGAACAAGGAAATATTCGTATACCCAAGGTGTTAAAACCATATATGAATGGATTGGAAGTAATTACTTCGGTTTAAAAAAACGTAGCAGAAATAAAAAAGCCAGCGCGGGTTGGGGCGCGCTGGCTTCGAGACCTACGCTAAATAAATAACGTAGGTTTGGGGACTCGGTGCGTGATGTATGCAACACCACTGTTACTAAATACATAGTAACACAAGTTATTATAAAATTTAATTATCGTAAAAATCAATTAGCATAATGAATTGTTAAATATTGACATTACCATTGTAGAAAATTGCTTGTTTAACTGTAATTAACTGCTCAAGGCTTAATCTCTATAAATATTCTTATTAAAATATAAGTGAAATATGTTGACCGTTGATGAACTGAAGAGTCATTTTCCCAGCCATGGAAAAATTGAGTGGATTGGACTTAGAAAGCCTGAGGACCGAATCATTTTAACGGTGAGTTGTGCTGAATTATTGTTAGACCATGGACTCGTTGGGGATAAATCGGGTCTGCGAGGTGGCGGCAAACGGCAAGTGAGCTTAATACAAGCTGAATATTTACCGGTTATTGCTTCATTCCTTAATAGAGTCTCTATTTCCCCACAAGAATTACGGCGAAACATTGTCGTATCGGGAATTAATCTTGGAATTTTAAAAGGGCATACCCTTAAGTTGAAGGATGCGGAACTTAAAATTACAGGTAATTGTGCGCCATGTAAAAAAATGGAACAGGTGCTTGGTTATGGTGGTTTCAATGCCATGCGTAATCATGGCGGTGTCACCGCATTGGTTAAAAAAGGTGGGGTAATTCGTGTTGGGGATGAAGTTGAGGTGCTGATGGAAGACGCCACGCATGCACGACTAATTTAGACTCGAATGATTGAGTAATCTTCGGGCTAATTATTGTTTGATAAAGGCGAACAGCACCAGAGCCCAGGCAACCACCAAGGCTATTCCGCCGAATGGGGTTATCATCCCTAACCAGGTCAGTCCAGTAAGGCTGAGTGCATACAAGCTCCCGCAAAATATAATAATGCCCATCAGCATAGTGACTACTGAAGCGTTAAGAAGGCGGTTGTTTGGTCGCTGGTTAATTAATAAGCCGACAATAATTAAACCAAGTGCATGATATAGATGGTAATCAACAGCAGTATGGAATACCGAGAGCATTTTTGCGGAGAGTGAATCACGCACCGCATGCGCGGCGAAGGCACCCAATAGAATGGCTAAGACGGCGTTGCCTGCACCGAGAAGGATCGCTAATCTAGACATGTTGTGATTT
>JAPUHH010000005.1 GCA_027297825.1 Gammaproteobacteria bacterium | reverse complement strand
GTCTCTTTTCGATATTTGAGCTTACCCTTTAAAAGGGGACGCTCTTCTCTAATAGGGCATTCATTACTAAGGTGTTTTTATTCGACACATTATATATAGGGGAGCAGTGGGGGAGCTCACATCAACTTAATTACATAAAATGTAAATAATAAAGCTTTCTAAAATATCTATTTGGTGGAGGCGGTAGCCACATAATAATTCAACTATGTTATTGATAAATCGATAATAAATCGAATGTATCAAGATTTGATGCCCAAATTTAATCCCAAAATTTCTCGGCTGTAGAAATACTTCTTTGGAAGTTACTGAATGTTAATGTTCAGTAATGACTAAAAGTGGAATCTTTTCTAATTATTTTCTCCAAGATAAAAGCAGACAATCAATGGTTTCATAAGAAATATTTAAAGGATTTTTGTTCTTCGTCTCTATTAACTGAGAACATAGAAATTTTAGTGTTAATTATCAGCTAAAACATCAAGTTGCACTGGCATTCGGTTCGCACCCCAAGAACCTGGATTATCTTCAAAAACTCCTGGACAAGGTTTACCACAATTTGGACATTGACCGTTATTGTTTAAATACCACTCGGTAATGACATACCAATCTCTGCCAATTAAACGTGTGCCGCAATAAGAACAATAGGTGCTAGCACCTTTTTCATCATGTACATTCCCGGTATAAACATAATGCAAGCCATTTTCACGTGCAATTATTCTAGCGCGGGTTAATGTATTTGCAGGAGTACGTGGTTTGTTCATCATCTTCCAGTCTGGGTGAAATGCAGTGAAATGTTGCGGAATATCAGGGCCTAAATGTTCAACTATCCACTGAGTCATCTCATCAATTTCTTTTTCGGAATCGTTTTCACCGGGGATAAGCAATGTTGTAATTTCAAACCACACGCTGGTCTCATTTTTGAGATACTGCAATGTTTCTAACACGTCTTGTAAATGACCGTTACAAATTTTCCAATAAAATTTTTCGGTAAAGCCTTTCAAGTCGATATTGGCGGCATTCATGTGACGATAGAATTCTTGGCGAGGTTTCTCGCAAATATAGCCAGCGGTGACTGCAATTGTTTCGATGTTTTTCTCTCGACAGGCATCTGCCACATCCATCGCATATTCCATGAATACCACAGGGTCGTTATAGGTAAAGGCAATACTTCTGCATCCCAAACGCGCCGCAGTATTTGCAAGCATCTCAGGTGTGGCTGTATCCGCTAAGATATCAATTTCGCGTGATTTGCTGATATCCCAGTTTTGGCAAAATTTACAAGCTAGATTGCAACCTGCAGTGCCAAAGGAAAGTACCGAAGTACCTGGTAAAAAATGGTTCAGTGGTTTTTTTTCAATAGGGTCAACACAAAATCCACTTGAGCGTCCATAAGTCGTCAATACAATTTGATCATTTTTGCGGCCACGGACAAAACACATTCCTCGTTGGTCTTCTTTAAGTTTGCATGCGCGTGGACATACATCACACTGAATTGTGCCGTTTTCAAGCTGATGCCAATAATGAGTTGGCACCGTAAATTGATCTATATCTAATGTTTTATTCATTAAGCTGATAAATATTACATTTATCGTTAAACTTATCTATATATGATCGCTTTAAACGAAAAGGTTCACAAAATTTATTTACTTAATTTAATACATAAATATTTCTCATGGTATCCATACGAAGCAGCGCAGTTGCAGGGAAGTTTTATCCTGAGGAACCAAGCGAGTTGCAGGCCAACCTTGAAGCATTATTGCAGCATGCACATGTAGACAATGAACATCTGAAAGCGATTATCGTTCCTCATGCAGGGTATATTTACTCTGGTCCAATTGCAGCCACTGCCTATGTAAATTTTTATAAACAATATCCTGCCATTAGCCGAATTATCTTAATGGGTCCTGCGCATCGAGTTGCATTTAATGGCATCTCTGCAAGCGGTTTAGACTACTTTGCTACTCCACTAGGTAATATCCCCGTCGATCATGCATCTTTAAAATCTAGTATCGAGAAAGGAAACGTGAAGTATTTTGATGCAGCTCATGAACATGAACATTGTTTAGAAGTGCAGTTACCATTTTTACAGGAGATCTTTGATCAATATTTTGAAATTATTCCTTTGCTTGTAGGTGATGCAAATTCGAAACTTGTTGCGGAAGTATTACGTGCTCTTTGGGGAGGTGATGAGACGCTGATTGTGATTAGTTCTGATTTAAGTCACTATCATGATTATGAGGCTGCAAAACAAATCGATAGGTGCACCACTAAATCTATAGAACAATTTCAAGGTGAACAACTTGATTTTGATTCAGCATGTGGCTGTTTACCAATTCAAGGGTTATTACAAGTTGCAAAAGAATTTGGAATGCAATGTAAAGTTATGGATTTACGTAATTCAGGGGATACCGCAGGGTCACATGAACGTGTAGTGGGTTACGGTGCTTTTGCATTTTACTACTAGTAGCAAAATAATAGGGGACAGACGATGGTTTTTTTAACAATAAGGTGTGGTGAGTGCACTACGATACCTGGTACCGTATCGAAAAAATTAAGACGTTTTTGTACTTGTATGGATGTAATAGAATGTTATTGGATGGTGGAGGCGGTAACTACCGCAAGGTAGTCTATCTTATTAATTTAATTGTATTGTTTAAATACATCTAATAATTATATCCCCAAACTTACCCCTCATAACACTCGGATGTAGTAATACTTCTCTGGATGCTATTGTATTGTAATGACCGCTAACGACCCAAAGCGGACATTCGCTTGAAATAAACTAGAATAGAAATAGCTTATAAAAATTAACAGTAGATTAAATAGTTTCTTTTTTAAATTTAATTCATCAGCTCCAATAACTATTTTCAAGGACTCTCAATCACGAAAAATAACTATTCAACAGTGCTAGCGAGTAAAATATAATCCTCTAAAGATTAAGAACAATCCATAAGGAGGATTCAAGATGAATAAATTGATTATAAGAAACTCCTTACTCGCATCAGTGCTATTGGTATTTGGGATGAGCATTGGCAGCGATGTGAATGCAGAATCAGTCGCGACCACCCATAAAACGGTTCAAGTCAATGGACTCGAAATTTTCTACCGTGAAGCCGGCTCTGAGAGTGCACCTACAATTCTTTTGCTCCATGGATACCCAACGTCATCCCACATGTTTCGTAACTTAATTCGAGACTTGTCAGACCAATACCATCTTTTAGCGCCTGACTATCCCGGATTTGGAAGAAGCGAACAGCCTCCCATGTCTGAGTTTGATTACACGTTCGATAACATGTCAATGATTGTGGAAAGTTTTCTTGAGGCGCTCAATGTCGAAAAGTTCAGCATTTACCTCATGGATTACGGTGCTCCTATTGGGTTTAGAATCGCAGCAAAACATCCGGAACGAGTAGAAGCATTGATTGTGCAAAATGGC
>JAPUHH010000049.1 GCA_027297825.1 Gammaproteobacteria bacterium | reverse complement strand
TGGTATTTGATTCGCAAAAGTTATTTTACAACTGATAAACATCTCTTCTACGGTACAGAGCTAAGTTATGCCTACACGTTAATTTTACTTAGCAGTTCTACGAAATTATTATGCTAATTTTCAGACCCATTATTTTTGGTGTGAGGACGGAATTCAGAAATTTCCGGCAAATACTTAGACACTAAAGAAGAATGCTATAAAGATAAACTTATAAACTAAGCACCAACTCTAAACCATAGAAAAGAGTTAGCGATTTATATTTATAATCAAACCAGCTAATTTGGTTTAGTTGACATTAGCAGCTGTTTTACCTGTGGTTCGATCGTCGTTACGAAGCCATACGTAACATCTATCTACACCCAAAGATTTAATTTTTTGAATTCGGTAGTTTTGTTACAAGCATATATGCCATTAGTTTCTAGCATTACTATTGCAGGTGTGTTAGTCGCTAGCTTAGTTATCCCTCAAGCCATGACCAAAGATCGGTATGAGTATCAAGATTGCATTCTTGAGCATTTAGCAAATGCCAAATTGGATGTGGCTAACCATTTTATTGCTAAAGCTTGTGAAGAAGTCAATGGCTCAGAGCCTAGCAAAAGCATCATGACTTCAGAACGAAGCTATAACGAATGTTTGTCAAACCATATGGCCGGCGTGTAAAGCGCAGATGCAGTAGTTTGTAACCGTAGGGCCTGCGAGAAGAAAATTCGCTAAAAAATTCAAATAATTGGTTAGTTTTAGCGAATAAATTTTATTGTATTTAGATTTTAAAAGAGTATAGTTCGCCGCCGATGAATATTATTATGCTAAAAATTAACAAACCTACGCGCTTACCACCCGCGTTGTCTATGCGTGCCATTAATACGATGCATTGCAGCCCAATATATTTAATTGAGCAGGCGAAAATAACCACGTAGCAAGACTTCCTCATTAATCGGAAGGTCTTAGCCCACCTTCCGGACACATCAAAAACCCCGGTAGCGTGAGCCCCGGGGTTTTTTATTGCCCTATGATTTTATTAACCAAAAATATGACCCAACTAGAGAACGAACGAGAAAATAGTTTAACCTTTATAATTAGGAGGCAATATGGAAAGTTTAGACAAGATTTTAAATGACAATGAAAGCGTGCGCTTCATGTTTTTTCTGTCAGGTAAGTTATGGTACCGCACTGAAAGCGGTTTTAAATTCCCTGTGCCCATTAAAGGATCACGTCAGTCGGTATTCTTAAATGAAGACCGTGCAAAACGTTTTATCCATACATCAAGGCACATGCCGAAAAATTGCATAAAGCTAAAGCAGCATAATTTTGTTTTTATGCATCAGCATTTATTGTGGAATATGTATAGCATCAGAAAAGCAAAAGAGATATCTTATGCTGCCAAAATGATGCAGCGTATTACGCTTTGACTGCGTTATTAAGCGACATCGAAGCTAGAATATTCGAGGCCGAAGCCAAGATAACGTCGTTAATAAAATTCATGCCGAAAGCAATTCAAGAAGACGCACTTAGCAAAGCAACTCATCAACACTAAACCAGGAGGTCATATGGCTATAAATGTAATTTTCCACAGGCGCAATCCATTGCGTAATAACCCATTGTTATTTAAAGGAGGTGCGCATCGAAAAACCAATAAGTCGAAACGGCGTATGGAAAAAGTCAAGATGAAAAAAGAGTGGCTTCCCCAAAACATATTTTTACAAGTATATTTTGGAGAAGCTATTCACTTCCTTGGTCATCGCGAGTTAGCAAGAACAGAAAATTAATCTCTATGACTCTGCACTTGCAACATTCACCTATTGCAAGCAATATTTGATTAAGCTAGCCTAATCGCAACTTAAAGATCATCACTTTAAGTCAGCACAGCAACAATAATAATTGTTGCGATGTAAGCATTACAAAACAATATTAAAAAATAGTAATGGAGAGTTAAATGACTAAAGCTATGATTATTTTACTTGGCGCAATTTTACTGGCAATTCTCGGCTATTTTTGTACCTACCACCACAGCTCCTCAATCCAAGACGACATTCAAACACGCACCTTGAAATCCATTACTGAAAATGGCCTCGATTCGGTAACTGTCAATACAGATGGACGCGACGTCTTACTCACTGGTGAAGTTAAAAATGAAAAGATAAAATCCCAAGCAGAAAAGCTTGTCTGGGGAATATACGGGGTACGCACTGTCGACAACCAACTAGCGGTAGCTGTATCGGAATCGGAATCGGAACCTGAACCAGAGCCTGTTGAGGCAATTCTACTGCCCGATGCTGTTGAAAAACCAGAGGCTGTCCAAGCGCCTAAATTAGAGGCGTTACCAGAATATTCATGTCAACAAGACTTTGACTTATTACTCAGCAGCAATGAAATTATCTTTGTAACAAATAGTGCAGAAATCGATGCATCAAGTAATAGCTTATTAAATGACTTAGTCGATGTTGCTAAACAATGTCCGGATACCAATATTGAAATTGGCGCACATACTGATTCACGCGGCAGTAATGACCACAGTTTACGTTTAAGCCAAGCGCGCGCAGCCTCTGTTATGGCTTATCTCGTTAACAAAGGAATCAATGCCTATCGTTTGACCGCAGCTGGATATGCAGAAACTGCGCCTATAGCAGATGACGATACCGATGAAGGTCTGGCAAAAAATAGAAGAATTGAATTTAACGTAAAGGGGCTTTGATCATGGGCTATTTAATTCAACAAATGTGGATTTGTTTACTACTTGCGACGCTGATTGGTGCGTTTATAGGCTGGCTACTAAAAAGACTCTCATGTAGGACCGAACTTGATGAGTTAGAGACAACTTGGCGTAGCAAGCTAGATCGAGTGGAGAGCGATCGCGATGGCTTGCAACGACAGCTTGCTGATTCCAGCACTGCTGTCCTAGTCACGGCCGCCACCGCATCTACTGCCCCTTCTACTCATCCAGTGGAAGATGTGGAAGGCATTGGCAAAAGCTACGGTAAAAAATTACGCGAAATGGGTCTTACCACTACTCAAGAGTTACTAGAAAAATGTTGTCAAATGGATGGTCTCATTCAGGTCGCGGAAAAAATAGGTATTGAAGATTTTGTTATCGAAAAATGGGCCCGCATGTGTGATTTGATTCGAGTTTCCGGAATAGATGGGCAGATTGCTGAGTTAATGGTGCATGCAGACATAGACTCTGTACAAGAGTTAGCAAAGAAAAAACCAGAACGCTTGCACACAATTTTAACAAAATCCAATCTTGAACAATATCGAGTAGAAACCGTACCTAGTGCTTCTTTGCTAGAACAGATGATTAGTCAAGCCAAAGCACTACAAGTTATAATGGAGGATTAGTAATTCTAAGCACCAGTCTTATTTCGGTTAGCAGTTAAATCACTGAATGATTCTAGCAATGGGTTTACAATTCCCCCCAACTTTTTCGTTTTTGCCAAGGAATTTTGGTAATAATAAGCCCGAGCAATAAGCTTCCAATTGCAGTTATTGCGCCCGCAATAAACCAACGGCGATCTTTATGAATTGATTTAAACTCTCGATTTTCTTGCTTAATTATCTCAACACTCGCACGCTCTTCTTCTAGTATATTTTTTAAACGTAGGTTTTCTTCTCGCAGCTGCAGCGGTCTTTTAGCGATACTTTTAAGTTGCTCAAGTTCTGATGAAAGGCTTTCGGTGCGTTCGCGCACCTGTGTATCTACCTCTTTTTTTAATTTTTGATATTCTTTATTAATCGCAAGATATTGATCGCGGCCGCCGGGCTGTTGCATTAAAAAACTATCCAGTATCCATCCCACTTTATTATTAAAGGTAGACACCTTTGCATAACCATCGGCGCCTGCGGCTTGTAGTATCTCAACAGGAGCACCGCTTTTTATTCGCGTAACAACTGGACTATTAGGATCTTTACTTTTTTGCAATGCAATTTCAAATTGATCAGTGAGATACCTTATCTCCTCTGCTTGGACATTGCCAATCAAGGCAGAAAACACTAAAAAAGCTAAAAATGCATACTTTAAATTGTCCATTATTTCAATCTACAACTTCTAGCAAATTATTAATTAACTTTTAATTTTCTCGAGTGGCACACGCGTAACTTGATAGCCGTCTTTCTCTATTAAGGCAAGAACCCCTTGATCGCCATATAGATGCAGTGCACCAACCGCAATAAAAGCCTTTTTATCACGCATGGGCTTGCGCATATAATGCTCCATCACTACATTTCTATGCTGAATAACATGCTTTAAATAAGTCTCCCGATAATGCTTATTCTCAGGTTTATTGGGAATAAAGTTAGTGCTTATCTCGTACATTTTTGTGAGATCTTCTTCCAAATAAGCTTCAAGCATCATGTTTATAGTACCCCTCATTTCATCATAGCTATCTAACGTAAATTCAAGTAGCTTAATCTGTACATCTAGTGGCATAGCATGGAACGTCACTAAAAACTCTTCGATACTTTCCACTTGGTATAAATCTTTTTTTTGTGCTGCAGCACGATCAAGTAGCTCGTAATCTAAAATTAAATCTTCGGTATTTTCTGCTTTAACCGCGAAGCTACGCATTGCAGCCCATGGCTTCAAATGCAGAATCGTTTCTTCGTCTAAACCCACCGTCAACAACACTTCTTCAACTCTTTTATACATATTCTTACCAAGATGCTGCTCTAGTGTTTCACCTTTAGGTAATGTCATATCACTCTTAATTGCTTGGCCACCATGATAGGGATTCCAATAGTGATCGCTAGGAAAGGATTCCATCGCAAAACTATTCATCTCATCAAAAATCCCCATTATATTTTTACGCACTTTATTAACACGTTTAT
>JAPUHH010000048.1 GCA_027297825.1 Gammaproteobacteria bacterium | reverse complement strand
GTCGTGGGTGAAAATAGTCAGTAGGAATTTTAATCACCATCCAAGGGATAATTGCCAGGCTCAGGATGAATAAGACTAAAGAGCACCATGCAAATGCAATAAATAGCGGTTTGTATTGGTATAATAATTCCAGCATGAAGAATGTGCGTAAAAAGACGCATTTTACCTGCTCACACGTGAAATTAGATAGTATTAATTACCAAACTCGTAATTTGCGTATATATAAATTGATGGTTGCTAATAGCTCTTTTGCGGACATAGCATTGAAAATATTTGAATTTGTATTTTTTAAAACATGAACTAATTTTTCAGAACCGTGGCTGACTAGATATTGCTTAAGTTCTACTAAGGTAGGAGAGATGCCATTTTCATTTTTGTAATAGGTGATAAATGCAGATTCCATGCTTGTGAAAATATTGCCAGAATTTACTGCATTTTGCGCTGCTGTCATAAAACTTCTAACACTTTAAATTTATCAATGGTGTAATTTTATCCTAATAGGGTGTGGATAATTAAACCGTTTAATCATGTAAAGTTACCAATTAGCCGATAAAAATTTAAACCATGAAGTATAAAAGGGACATGTTGCTGCGATTTATATTGGTCATTGCATTTTTGTTATTCTTGCAAGCATGTTTCACATCAGAATGGTATTCAATTGAGCAGGAACCTGCACAACAAATGGCTTATATTCATGCAAGTGTATTTGTCACTAACGATTACATACGCAGCACTTTAATTCATGAAATAGATGGGAAAGAAGTAGAAAACGCGGCAAAGGGGAAACTAGAAATTAATGTTGGTACGCACCGGGTGAAAATATTTTGCGACGAAGCCAGAGGCAACTACGATTCTGACGAATTAAAAGGTCAAAGCAAAGAATTAGAATTTGAGGCGCTTACGCAGCGCACTTATAAAGCATTATGTTTGCCATATTCTCATTGGTGGATAGAAGACTCAGAAAATGGGAAGGTCGTTGCGGGCCAAAAACCAGTCACTTAGAAACTTCTAACTAATTAGACAGGGTATTCATCGCAAGTGCAGGGCGATTATAGTTCGCCATGCGCTCAATGAGTTCTTCTAAAGAGGTGTCTGCAATTTCATATGTGAAGACCGTTCTAAAAACTCTAAGCATGCTCATACCTTCCACTCTTACATCGACTATCTTTGCAGTATTTTCTGTGGTTCTAAATACATATGCAATTAGCAGAGGTTTAGATCCGTTTTTAAGATTCAACTCTGTATTTACCGTCTGATATTGTTTTTTCTCGATGTTCTTTTCAGGTAGAACCGTTATCTCTGCACCAGAGTATTCCACCATATGTTTACCATAGGTGCGTATTAACATTATTTTAAATTCGTTGGTAAATGCTACACGTTGAGCATCATTTGCAGTTTTCCAATGTTTCGCTAAGATGAATTTGCTCATTTTTTCTAAGTCGCAAACTGGAAGAATTATCTGATCTACTAGCTCGTTTATTTTATTAGGATTCTTGCGAATTGCGGCTTCATCATTTTTAAGCACTTCGAGCACCTGTTGTGCTGTGACTTGAATAATTTGATGCGGTGTTTTTTTTTCTGCATACCCAACAAATGGCAGAAACCCCAACAAAACGATTAATAAAAGTCTTCTGTGCAAGGCTGTTCTCCTTGAATAAGAGGAGTTCATATTAAAAACAAGCTTTGATTGTCACCGACTAATTTGTTATTCGAGTAAATAAAGGGATAGAAGGTCTAATTTTACGGGCAAACGATGAATGTCCTACTGAATACTACAATTTGACTAAGTTCATAGCCAATTAAACATAGATCGGCCTTGCTTGATTAAAAGGCGTTCATTAATATTTTGTGGGATAAATTATATTTTCTAAATCTTTTAGACCAGTTTCAGATTTCCCCATTACGAGAAATAGCTGCAAAAAAGCTGTGCACCAAAGTTCCCGCGATTAATTTTCACTCTTAAGTTCTCTTGAGACTGCGTAGCGCCTACTTTTTTGAGCTTTATATTAAAGTCTGCATAGGTCATGACAGCAGAAGCCATTTGGGATTTCAAATGATGCATGATTTTTTAGCAAATCTACAATATTGGCATTGGTGGGTGTAAGGAAATGTTTATATAGCGATTGAGATTTTTGCGACAGGAGCTGCTTTTATTTGGTTTGGAGTTTCTGCGGCAATTCTAGGCGTTCTGCTTCTAATAATGTCTGGTTTGGCATGGCAAGTGCAGATTGCTTTGTTTTCTGCACTTTCATTGCTATCGATTATCGCTTGGCATCCATACAGAAAAATGCCCCTGTAGAAAATACGCATCCAACATTAAATAAACGTGGTGAAGAACTAGTGGGACGTATCTTTACTCTTAATAAACCTATTATTGATAACTAAGGGTAAATACATATGGATGACACCATGTGGAAGATAATGGGTACGGATGCAGGCGCATGTCAAAAAGTAAAAGAGATTTCTGTAGATGGAACCATCTTAAAAGTTGAACACGTGCCTGATGTTAATTAAGCCGCAATTCATATTGGGTTTTGCTTTGTTATGATCACCACACGAGATTTATCCAATCTTTGTAATCTCTAATAAAAAGTCATAGCAGTCAAATAGTTACGAATTAAAATCGATGCGTTCCAGTATTAATTGAGATTTAACACTTTATGCTCAACCGTTAACGCATTGAGCATAAATCAGTTTATTTATTACCTATCTGCTTTTCCGTCTATAGGTTAAAAGCGTCCATTTGTCACTTCTAAGGTTTGTTGCAAATATTTACGCTCAGTATTGCACTCGGAGTTTGGAGCAATGAAACGGCAACTTTAGTTGTGAAATTTAGTTGTTAAGGACATATAACTATTTATCTGATGAGAGTGCCGTGATTATCTATGTCATTAAGCATATGTTTAATAAACTGTGCTTTGATAATTACCTATCGTATTTCGTTCTTTTTAATTCCACTTAACAGTCCGGGAAACGGCTGTCGATAAGCTCTTGCATATGCGTGCGACTTGGAGTTCGTCGATGTAAAGCTTAATTATGAGAGGTGCGAAAATGCTAAGTAGACGAAAATTATTTAACGCATTCAGTGCGTTTATCTTTTTAGTAGGTATTGCAAGCGTTTCGGTTTCATTTGCGGGACCTCGCGAACAAGCAAAACGAATGCATGACCGACTAGCCGGTGTGCCTCCTACTGAAGCCGTTTTAAGTTCAATGACTGCAAAAATACAAGGTGGCAATGTCATTGGTGCAGCAATGGAAGCAATGGACAACCCAGCCTTTATTAACACTACTATAAAGGACTGGGCGACACCTTGGACTAATAGGGATCAATCTGTATACCGTGACCTTAACGACTCAACTGCGATGGTGATGGGGTTCGTTCGAGATGATATTCCTTATGATCAGATTTTATCTGCAGATATCGCGTATATCGGTTCGGTAGATGCAACCACCGTGGCCTATGAGGTTGATAGTAATGATCACTATCGAGATTTACAAAATAGACGTAGAGATTTAAGTGATCCCACAGTTTTGATTCAAATGAATCAATCTGCTTTAAATGGCCTTGGGTCAGCCCAAACCGCAGGCATCATGACTACGCGTGGCTATGCCGAAGCATTTTTGGTTGCAGGCACAAATCGTGCTGCACTTAGGTTCGCAACTCTCAACTTTATGTGTATGGATATGGAAAATTTCCGTGATAAATCTGCATATCCAGATCGCGTTCGACAAGATGTCGATCGTTCACCTGGCGGTGATAGCAAAATATTTATGAATGATTGCCTCACCTGTCATGCCGGTATGGATGGTT
>JAPUHH010000047.1 GCA_027297825.1 Gammaproteobacteria bacterium | reverse complement strand
GGGTTGGCCACACCCGGGCAGTTGTCCTCGTTTGCGCAGAGTCCATCGGAATCGGCGTCGTTATCCGGATCGTCAATGCAGGGATCGCAGCCGCGCCCACAGCACTCGTACGGATCAGGTTCGATTGGGCGGGGAGGTATATCAAAGGGAATCGATACTTTTTTATTTGTGGGTGCGCTCATATTGTCTACAAGAATACCTATTCAATGGCGCAACGGAAAAAAACCAATCTTAAGGCGGATGGCGAGGCTGCATCTGAATAATCCCCTATTAATAGTATGGTTGGCTGCCTGTATTTTGTAGATAAATACATGATTTAGACTAGGTATTATGTCGATTAGCAGGAGTCTGCATATCATCTTTTGTACGGATTGTGACGAGATTGAGTGTGGCTGCCGATACACGGCGTGAAATTACTGTTAACGTACCGATATGTAATGAAAAATTTGCGGTCATGAGCATATATTTTTGGCAAAATTAAACACTCACCATATTATTGGTATGCAATGTGTCACTGATGACAATCTATCTCAGCCAAGTAGTTATATAAACAAGTTAATTTAGCATGTATCAAGAGTTTTTTGGAATTTCGGACAAACCTTTTCAGATCACACCTGATCCGCGATTTCTTTATCTAACCCCGCGACATCGTGATGGACTCGCGCATCTACTCTACGGTGCAAATGAGGCCGGTGGGTTTATCTTATTAACCGGCGAAGTCGGGACCGGTAAAACTATGTTGTGTCGTAGTGTGCTCGAACAATTGCCTGAGCATGTAAATGTTGCCTTAATTTTAAACCCAAGACTAAGTTCACGTGAACTCGTTGCATCCATTTGTGATGAATTAAATATTCCGTATCGTAAATCGTCCACCAGTCTTAAATATTTAGTCGATCGATTAAATCTTTATTTGTTAAAGAAGCATGCTCAAGGTAAGCGTACGGTTCTGGTGATTGATGAGGCACAAAATCTAAGTGCCGAAGTGTTAGAGCAAATTCGGCTGTTAACAAATCTTGAAGTTTCTACGCAAAAACTACTGCAGATAATTTTAATTGGGCAGCCCGAACTCCAAGCCATATTGGCGCGGCCTGAATTGCGTCAACTTACCCAGAGAATCACAGCTCGCTTTCATTTAGAGCCTTTGTCTATAGAAGAAACATCCGCTTATATTCGCCACCGTCTGCAAATCGTAGGGTTTAAAGGCGAACTATTTACCAAGAGTGCGGCAAATGTTGTGCATCGCCTTTCTGGTGGTGTGCCACGTTTAATTAATAATGTATGTGAACGTGCGCTGATGGGAGCTTATGGTGCAAATGTTCATTGTATTGATAAAAAGATGGTACGCAAAGCTGCAGCTGAAGTGCTGCAACCTGTGGAACGTTTGCAACCTACTCAATGGGTCGCGGGCGGCGCAATCGCAGCAGGCGCAGCGGCACTACTGCTAGCGGGCTGGGGCTTTTTACCCAGGATATTGCCAGATAGCTATGCAAATACCAATCAAGCCACGGCTATATCGCAGCCATTAGTATCACAGGCTATTGCAGAAACACAAAAAACTGTAACTACACCTGCTATTGCAATACCAGCACCTGTGCCATCTTTAAATAACGAATTAAGTAAATCACAATCGGTTTCGGTTACCTCTGCTTCAATAAAAACAGGCGCTATTCAGCAGCGAAGTAAACAGGAGTTTCTTAATTTAATTGATAACGTAAATGCTCGTGCAGATAACAACACGGCCTTTACTACCTTATTTAGTTATTGGGGTTTGTCGTATACAGGATTACCGGGCGAGACTGCTTGCGCACGCGCCACAACTGCCAATTTACGCTGCATTTTTGGTAAAGCTACATGGGAAGAGATGCGTGCTTATAACCGACCTGCAGTACTTGAACTAATTAATGCAGCGGGTAAGAGAAAACAAGTGGTGCTGCTTAGACAAAAAGGCAATCAAGTTAGTTTAAATATCGGTGGTGAAGTCATCACTACCGCAACAGCTAGTATAGATCCATTTTGGTATGGGAACTACTTATTGTTATGGAAACCACCACCTTCAGGCTCAAATATTTTGAAAGAAGGTTTGATCAGTGCTGATGTTGGTTGGTTGCGAAATCAATTAGATCGCATTGAAGGTAAGACTGTCGATACAAGTGAAAAGAAAAATTTACAATTTGATCCTACACTTAAGTGGCAAGTGATGGAATTTCAGCGTATTCGTGGACTTAATGTAGATGGTGTAGTGGGTCGTGAAACCATGATCGAGTTAAATACCGCCGTTAATAATCGTTCCACTCCGGTGCTGTGGCGTCAGTCAAGTTAAAGTCTAAAAGGTATATTCGATGTCGATGATACTTGACGCGTTGACGCGTGCTGAACATGAGCGCCAAATTGAGAAGCAGCCGGATCTCAAATTCGTATCCTCTGTTATACCGCGGCAAAAAAAATCTAATAATATTTGGTTATGGGTTATCTTGGGCTTGCTGGCTAATGCGGCAGTGTTGGCAATATTCCTGCGATCTGACACTGGCACAAATGAAGTCACAGAGGTTGCAAAAATTGACCGCACTGTATATCCCAACGCATCAGCTGCAGCGCAAACCCCTGTGCAAACACAAGTAACTGAAGAAGTGGTTGCGCCTGCAGTTGAGCCAATTAGCGCTATAGAAGGAGTTGCAACAACAAATCCATCTACTGTGGATCGTTCTTTGGCAGTGGAACTTGGTAACAAAATCATTCCCGAGCTTGATCGGCCATTGCTCTATGAAGCAAAACAGGCCAAAACGTCACCGCAATCAAAAATTTTTGCAAAAGCTAAGACACCCATTGCGAGAGGGTCTACGGCTACTTCTCCAGCAAAGGGAGTCGTATCTTTTTCAAAAACGGAGTTAGGATTTGACGAAGCATCGCAATCTATTACCAATGCTCCGAAGCTGCTGATTGATCAAGGCGAGACTAATCCATCTGCTGCTTATGTGCCAAGTTTGGAAGATCTACCGGACGGCTTACGCAGTAATCTGAGCCAATATGAAATCAATGTACATGTGTTTGATGATGATCCGCAGCGGCGTTTTGTGTTAATCAATATGAATAAATATAAAGAAGCTGATCATATTGCTAATAACGGCCCACTCGTTGAAGAAATTACACGCGAAGGGGTGATTGTCGATTATGGCAATGGCCGTGCGCTGCTACCATCAAAGTAAGAGACTGCAAATAAAAATGAATAAATCTTTGAGACTGTAAGAAACCATTGGTTACGCAAGCTGGCGTATATGAAATCATATTCTACCCCTCAAGTTTTTGCCGAAATACCAGCCTCTCCATCTTCGGTAATTGCCGCCGTTGATTTGGGTTCTAACAGTTTTCATATGGTGGTCGCGCAAGATCAGCATGGCCAATTGAAAGTCATTGATCGCATTCGCGAGATGGTACGCTTAGGGGCTGGTCTTGATTCATCAGGTAAATTATCCAAAGAGTCGCAAGAGCGGGCGATCGAATGCCTGCAACGGTTTGGGCAGCGTCTACAAGAAATGCACGCCAACTCTGTGCGCGTCGTGGGTACGAATACATTTCGGTTGGTAAAAAATAGCGCCGAATTTATACAGCAAGCAGAAGAAGCATTAGGTCATCCCATCCAAGTAATATCAGGTGTTGAAGAAGCGCGTTTGATTTATCAGGGGATAATCCATGCCATTGCTGGGCCAGATGAAAAATGGTTAGTGATAGATATTGGCGGCGGTAGCACGGAAGTGATTATTGGTGAAAAAGGTAAACCACTATTAATGGAAAGTGTGCAAATGGGTTGTGTAGCCATAAGCAAAAAGTTTTTTACCCATGGTGAATTAAGTAAAAAGAATTTCAAAAAAGCCTTAATCGCAGCAAAAATGCAATTGCAACCAATAGTTTCTGAAGTAAAAAAACTGGGCTGGGGCTATACGGTTGGAACTGCGGGTACGATTCGCACCATTGCTGAATTAATGCGTGAATTTGAATTGAGTGATCTTGGTATCACTAGTAAAGGTATTAATACGTTGATAGAAAAAATGCAGGAAGCTGAAAATATTAATAATGTTAACTTTGGTGCTTTGGATAAAGAGCGCAAACCAGTATTTGCTGGAGGTTTGGTGGTGCTGAAGGCAATTTTTGCAGAGCTAGGTATCAAAAGGATGGTCGCCTCAGAAGGTGGCTTGCGTGAGGGCTTGTTATTTGATTTAGCGGGCCGAATTCATCATCACGACACGCGTGACCGTACAGTCTATTCCTTGATGCGCCGCTATCATGTTGAATTCAATCATGCAGCAAGGGTTAAAACCACTGCACTAGACCTTTTAGATAGGATGTCTAAAGTTTGGAAAATTGATAATGATCTTGCCTATCAATTTTTGATTTGGGCAGCCGATCTGCATGAAATTGGCTTAAATATCTCGCATTCACATTATCATAGCCATGGAGCGTATCTAATAAATAATGGCGATTTGCCGGGTTTTGCATGGAATGAACAAAGATTGCTAGCATGTTTGGTTGGTAATCATCGCCGTAAAATCAATAATGAGTTAATAGAACAGCTGCCAAGCCGTTGGCAAGAACATGCTATGTATATGATTTTGATTTTGCGATTAGCTGTTTTAATTAATCGAGATCGCGCGCCAAAAAAAATCCCGCCTTTTAAGATGGATGCTGATGGTAATCAATTAAGAATACAATTTAAAAAAGACTGGCTTGAGTCACGCCCATTAACAGAGGCAGAAATAGAGCAAGAAAAAAGCTACTTAAAAGCACTAGCCATTGATGTGCATATAAGTGGCAGTCACTGCATAACTGCGAGCTGATGCAAAATAGTTTCTTGCGCTGAATAGGTCGTACAATCTTTTGACTTAGCAGGGATGTAGCTGCCATCTGTTTGTAAAATCCATGCTTGCTGGGTGTCTTTCAAATACTGTTTAAGATCGTTGATAATGCGGTCACGCATCGCAGTCTGTTCAATTTGCCAACACACTTCGATACGACGAAAAAAGTTTCGGCCCATCCAGTCTGCGCTAGAGCAGAATACTTTCCCCTCGCCATTGTTATGAAACCAGTAGACTCTGGAGTGCTCTAGAAAACGGCCAATAATGGATCGCACCTCTATGTTTTCTGAAACTTTGGCTAAACCAGGTCGTAGACAACAAGTGCCGCGAACTATTAACTGAATTTTTACACCTGCTGCAGAAGCTTTATAGAGTGCTTGGATAATTTGTGGCTCTACCAGGGCATTTACTTTAGCAACAATACGGGCTTTTCTGCCTTTTTTAGCATGTTTTATTTCTTTCTCGATATTGTCGATTAATGATTTATAAAGCGTAAAAGGCGCCTGCACCACTTTTGTTAACTTTGGCGCTTAGGTAAAGCTGGTCAGCTCTAAAAATATTTCGTGTGCATCAGCAGTTAGCTGTGCGTCATGTGTGAACATTCCATAGTCTGTGTAGAGGCGTGTAGTTTTTTGGTGGTAATTGCCTGTACCAAAATGCGCATAGCGTTTTAATTGATTATGCTCTCGCCTGACGACGAGTATCATTTTGCCATGTGTTTTCATGCCAACAATTCCATAGACGACGTGCGCACCGGCTTTTTGTAATTTGTTTGCTAGGGATATATTTGCAGCTTCATCAAAACGCGCCATCAATTCGATTACAACCGTGACTTCTTTGCCGGCTCTGGCGGCATCAACCAAGCTATCAACAATTGGAGAGTCTGGACCGGTTCGATATAAAGTTTGTTTAATCGCAAGCACTTTGACATCAGCTGCTGCTTGACGCACAAATTCGGCTACTGGCAAAAATGATTGGTAAGGGTGATGCAGTAAAATATTACCGCGTTTTATAAAATCAAATATATTAGTTTCAAGATTAAATCCTTGGGGAAAACCCGGCGTGAAAGCAGCATATTTAAGATCACTCCGATCGACTAAGTTATATGTAGCACTCAGTCTATTTAAATTCACAGGGCCATTTACGCGATAGATATCAATGCTATCTAATTTAAATTGATGCAATAGGTAGGTAACAAGCTCTTCAGGGCAGTTATTAGCGACTTCAAGTCTTACGGCATCACCATATTTTCGTGAAGCCAATTCACCTTCAAGTGCTCGCATTAGATCATCAATTTCTTCATCGTCTAAAAATAAATCACTATTTCTCGTTAGTCTAAATTGATAACAGCCCATAACATTTAAGCCTTCAAATAATTCATGCACAAAGGCATGCATAACTGATGATAAAAACACATAATTTTCACTTACAGCATCTCCCGTTTCGGTGGGCAACTTAATTAGCCGTGGCAATGAGCGTGGTGCTTGCACGATTGCATACTTGCCATCACGAGAAAATGCGTCAGAGCCTTCAAGTTGTACGATAAAATTAAGTGCCTTATTAATAATGCGTGGAAATGGGTGTGCAGGGTCTAAGCCAAGTGGACTTAATACAGGCTCGACTTGATCTAAAAAATATTGACGTAACCAAGTGATTTGCTTTGTTGTCCATTGCTCGCGCGCAACAAAATTTATGCCTTGTGATTGCAACTCTGGCTTTAGTTTTTCATTAAAGACGCGGTACTGTTCTGCTACTAAATGTTCTGCTTCAATATGGATTTGATCTAGAAGTTCATGTGGTGATAATTGATCTGAAGTGCTATGCCCAACCTCAAGCGCAATGCGTTGCCTAACTCTACTGACTCTAACTTCAAAAAATTCGTCTAAGTTAGTACAGGAGATGCATAAAAATTTCAGACGTTCTAATAATGGAGTAGACGCGTTATGCGCTTGTTGTAAGACACGTTGGTTGAACTTCAGTAGGCTAAGTTCTCGATTGATGTAGTATTCTGGAAGGCTAAAAGTTTGCTCGTCCATCGCGGTGATCATATCGTTATTGGGTGATGTAATTATATTTGAAACATAGAAAACTATGGTAATTAATTTCACCTATAGGTAGAAATGGCATCGACAGAAGGGAGATCTAATAAATTAAAGGCAAGAATTGAAAGCTAACTTAAGTTAAAAATTGCTCAAATATTACCAATCCCCAAGCCACAGTTAATGCCGTCAAACTAATAAAGACCGCGGCCTAACTAATATCTTCGGCGTATTTTGATAGCTCATGTCGTTCACACCCAATGCGATCAATTGCGGCTTCCATCCCAGAGTTTAATAGTTCGGTGATTAGGACAACCAACACAGAGAGTATTAGCAACCCGATTTGAGTGGCGTCTTGCCCAAGCCAAAATGCAATAGGTATTAACACAATGGCTATTAGGGCTTCTTGTCTGAAAGCTGTTTCGTTTTTCCAGGCTGCGGAAAACCCCGCCATTGAATAAAAAATGCATTATAAATGCGCTTTAGACCTTTGTTACTTGTATTAGGCATTATGATGATTTAATAATAATGTAACGTCTTTTAAATATAATAGTAACAAACCTACATTTGTCCACGTTGAAATACAATACAGTTATGAAAGAAACAGCAGCCATGAGGTTAGTAAAAATTAATACATTGTTAGCAATTTTATGCTGCCAGCAAGTGTACGCAGATGAAAAGCGGATCATCTATGATTTCGAGTATGGAGTTTTTTCATATGGCGCAGAAAATTATGAAGAAGGAGATCGTAGTGTATCAAGTGATGGTGAGTTAGAAAAAACCACAGTTATCTCTGCAAAGTTAGGAACCAAGTTTGGGGTTCGCTATTGGTTATCGCGTGCGGGTTTTACTGGCGAGCCTACGCTGCATCTTATTTATCATGTGCCAACTATGATAAATCCAACGACGGGAGAGTACCTAGATAAGATAGAAGTTTTACAAGAAGAGGCTAAGCTGGGTTATAAACACACC
>JAPUHH010000046.1 GCA_027297825.1 Gammaproteobacteria bacterium | reverse complement strand
TATTGCAGCACTCGAAAAAACCCGCTGGAATAAGACTGCAGCCGCCAAGCTCCTAGGTATTACCTTCCGACAACTTCGTTATCGCCTACAAAAACTTGAGCTAGAATAAGCACTTAGCATTCCAGAAACTGACAGTTTTTGTCACTGTTGAACAAGAGACTCCAATCAGTTGTCACAAATTACCGCTTATCTATTGAGCCTCCACAAGTAATCTAGCATCGAACATACTGTTTTTAAGAGAGTTATCCAGTCTATGGTATTTTGGCATGATCCCTGTATATCTACAGGTAGGATTGCTTGAAGCGTAGCGGATAGTAATCGCCAGTTTTTCCGAAGTTGGAGTCGTTGAAGACTCTATCAGCAAGGACTGCTGGGTTTTTAACGTTCAACTTAAATTTTTAATGAGGATAGGAGATTCCCATGAAAAAAATACAACAAGGTTTTACCTTAATCGAATTAATGATCGTAGTTGCGATCATCGGCATCTTGGCTGCAGTCGCTTTGCCTGCATATCAAGATTACACCTTACGTGCAAAAATATCTGAAGTGGTTTTAGCTGCATCAGCTTGTCGCACTACCATAACAGAAGTGTATCAGACCGCATCTGGTACAGCACTTCCAGCTGCAAGCGCATGGGGCTGTGAATCTACCGATCCATCGAAGTTTGTATCTGCAATCGACACTAGCGCCACTGGCATTGTTACTGTGACTGCAAATGCAGCTCAATTGAATAACAGTGATATTGTGGCTGGCACATCAGATGATGTCGAACTCGCACCATTTAACGGTAGTGGTAACGCAATGGGCGCATCTGATATCGGTAGCCCGGTATTTGAATGGCAATGTGGCCCAGGTACGAATGGAATGAATCCTAGATTTCTTCCGGGTTCTTGTCGCGGTTAATCGCTAAGCGTTATACATGAATGACTTTTTAAGGTTTGTTACAATAGTCTTAAAAAGTGTAGAACCATATTAGTTTTTCGTAAAAACCTATGGAACACAAACGCCCCACATTGTGGGGCGTTTCTTTTTGCATGATTGAAACAAATAAACAAATCAGGTATCTCAGCTACTTTCTCATACTGTTAGTCATAGCCGTATATTACCCGGGTTTATATGGTGGCTTTCATTTTGATGACTTTTACAACATCGTAAATAACCCACGCATTCATTTACAATCTTTAGATCCTGTAGAGCTCTGGCAAGCTGCTTGGAGCGGCCAAACCAATGCACTTAAACGCCCACTATCCATCCTGAGTTTTGCGTTAAACACGTACTTCACTGGATATAGTGCCCCAATGATGAAAATCACTAATCTAGTGATTCATATACTCAACGGCCTGTGCATTATTTATTTATCTTACCTGTTATTACTGCGTTTATTTTCGCACCAGAATGATAAAACACAGGCGAAGTATTTAGCCTTACTCATTGGCGCCATCTGGATGCTTCATCCATTACAGCTAACTTGCGTGTTGTATGTAGTGCAACGCATGACCAGCCTTGCGACATTATTTTCACTTCTCGCCATACTTAGCTACTGCAAAGTCAGAACCAAACAATTCTCTACTACAGTAAGCTGGCTCAAATTATACCCTGTCGCGATATTTGGATTGCTCTCATTGCTGAGCAAAGAAATTGGTGTATTGATTCCTCTTTACTTATTATGCATTGAGATATTCATCTTTAAGTTTTATTGCCATGATAAAAAAGACGTAAATAGCTTATACGTAATTTATATTTGCACGCTTGCATTACCACTATCCCTTGGCACTGCATATGTGTTGCTTAATCCCGATTGGCTCTCTTACGGTAACCGCGATTTCACGCTTGTGGAAAGACTGTTAACGGAGATGCGGGTTGTAATAGGATATTTAAAAGCAATTGTAATTCCAGACATCACTAGCATGGGGTTATACTCTGGTGATACATACACCATATCAAAATCCTTACTAAGCCCATTCACAACACTTCTTTCAGGTTTATTTATAGTATTTTTACTTGCACTTGGTGTTTGTTATCGCAATAAATATGCATTTTTAAGTTTCGGTCTATTTTGGTTCTTTTTGGGACATTCTTTAGAGTCTACGTTTCTGCCTTTAGAGATTGCTTTCGAACATAGAAATTATTTGCCTTCTTTTGGCATTATTTTTGCGGCTATTTATGGTTTATTCATTTACTTTCGTAAGAAGGATAAAGTTAGAATTATGGCATCACTTTGTATAATACTTGCATTAGCTCTTGGAAGTGTAACGTTTATACGTGCTAATTATTGGGCAAGTCCTATTTCTTTAGCCTTGCAAGATGTTCAAGCGCACCCGAACTCAGTGCGAGCAAATTTAACCATAGGAGGGTTCTACCAAGCGAGTTATCTAAAATCACAATTGCCTGAGCAAAAACAACAGCTCTATGAAAAGACTTTATACTATTTTAACAAAGCAGAAAAAATAAACCCCTCGCTTGTTACACCTATCATTGCTAGATCTATCGTGACCTGCATGCAAACAAGCGCTATACCTAATGATGCTCTTGATTCGATTACAAAAAAACTCAAAACTAATCCCTTCAACACAGAATCAGAACTTGCATTAATCATACTTACAGACCGAATATTAGATGGCACATGCAAATTATCCTCAGATGAATATTTCCGTATAGTTGATGCTGCAATTAGCAGTAAAAATCTTTCAAATATATCTGAATCAAGACTACTATTTGGTATGGCCGCGTATCACGACAAGCTGCTGAATGACTATGATAGCGCACTAAGCTTAGTAAAAGAGGCTATAAAAAAATCCCCTGATTTTCTTAACTACCGTATTGAACTAATTAATTTTTATCTTGCAAAAGGCCTCTATAAAGAGGCTCTAATAGAGCTTAAAATATTGGAAGATAAAGATACATATGGATTTAATGCTGCATCAATTAATAAAGCATATACAATATTAGAAAGTGTTTCACATTTGCCGTAGAGTTTAATAAACTCTAGAAAGGTCAAATCTCGAAAGTTTATGATACTTAGAATTGATACATTATTTTTTTCTGCAGTATTAAACTTCAGTTACATATTTTCTCTATAATCATATGAACAAAAATAGTTCTATTTCAATAATTATCCCAGCAAAAAATGAAGCAACCTCTTTAATCAAGCTGCTCCCAAAGCTTAAAGAATCATTTCCAAACTGTAAAATTATCATTGTAAATGATGGCTCTACGGATAACACCCTACAAGTCTGTAACGAACACAACGTAACAGTTATCACTAACATCTATAATCTGGGCAATGGGGGAGCAATCAAGGCTGGTGCGCGTGCTGCTGAATCTGAAGTACTTGTCTTTATGGATGCGGATGGGCAACACAAACCAGAAGATCTCACTCGGTTGCTCGATAAGTATGCTGAGGGCTATGCAATGGTTGTAGGTGCACGCAACCTGCTGTCTCACGCTGGCAAAAGAAGGTTACTGGGGAATGTTTTTTACAATTGGTTGGCTTCCAAAGTAGTTGGCCATAAGATACATGACCTCACTTCAGGATTTCGCGTAGTATCTGCATCATATTTTCGTGAATTCCTCCATTTGTTACCAAATGGATTCTCTTACCCAACAACAATTACGATGGCGTTTTTCAGAAATGGATATACGGTAGGCTATGTGCCCATTAATACAGAAAAGCGTATTGGTAAAAGCCATCTAAAAATTACTAAGGACGGTCTTCGATTTTTCTTAATAATTTTCAAAATTACTACGCTATATGCGCCTCTAAAAATATTTTTCCCCATAAGTGCATTGTTTTCATTAGCAGGACTAACCAATTATGCTTATACATACTTTACTGCTGATCGATTTACCAATATGAGCGCGCTATTATTAATAATATCAATAATAGTCTTCATTATGGGATTATTATCTGAGCAAATTACTGTTCTAATGTACAAAAATAACACTAATTGACACGGCACATTTTTTTAATTGCAAGCTCAATTTTCAACAGCAAGAAAGTTGCAACTTAATTGCCAACCATCATTCATGACTGACACTAAAATAAAAAAAATATTCTCTTTCTTAAAATATACCCCGCTACATCCGCAATGGTTTAGTTTTCGCGATCTGAAACAATTTCGAAAAACTATTAGAAGCACTTCAAAAGGACTAGTGTTAGATATTGGCTGCGCGGATAAAAAGCTAAAACATTTTATCCCAGATAATTGC
>JAPUHH010000045.1 GCA_027297825.1 Gammaproteobacteria bacterium | reverse complement strand
GCGTTCACTTCTTGCCGAAGTATATGAATTCATCAGGCAGAAATTTGCTCCTCGACAACAGCTCCTGCGTTGCTCTAATAATTTACATCCATGTAACGATGCAATTTCTGTACTTCCGCCGGTCGCTCCCGGCATCCTTGCCTCCCGCTACACTTGTGCATCCTGCACATCGTCCATGGCGGTCGCAAAGCGCTAGATCAACAAAGTTTATCTAGCGAAGCCCGGTCTATTCTTACTCAACCCCATCGCCTGCTTCATAAAATATTTTTTAATCGGTTGAATTCGATTTGCTGCATTGAGTGCGTAATTGCGCGCCGTAATCACCGGTGTAGAAGTCGAACTAAATGCCGCTACAAAGGCATCCATCGCGCGCTGCATCACTTGCGTCTCGCCTACTCGTGCACGCTCATATTTACGCAATACTTTAACACTGCCGATATCCCGCTCTGTTTGGGCCAATACCTCTGCCAATATCGCGGCATCGGTAAAACCTAAATTTGCGCCTTGTCCAGCCAGTGGATGCAAGGCATGCGCGGCATCCCCGACTAATGCAATGCGTGGTTGCACCATGGATTCAGCCTGGCCGGACACTAAAGGGAAAGTAGCGCGCTTGGAGCACAACGAGATATTACCCAAGTGTAGGCCGCTGGCTTTGGTGAGTGCCTGTGCGAATTCATGTTCGCCAAGTTCCATCAGCTCATTGGCTTCCTCATCATTCACGGACCAAACGATGGAACATTCACCATTGTTTAGCGGCAACAAGGCCAAGGGGCCGGTACTGAGAAAGCGCTGCCATGCTGTATCTTCATGCGGATGCTCGGTTTGCACACGCGCGACAATGCCTTGTTGCTGATAACTCTTTTCTGAGTAATTAATATTTGCAAATTTACGCACACTGGAGCGACGACCATCTGCGCCTACCAGCAGCTTCGCAGTCAGCACTTGATCATTATCTAAAACCACTTCGATATGATCTTCACGCGTAAGAACATTTCCAATCACTACGGGCACAAACCAATTTATATTAGTTTGAGGTTGCAGGGCCTCATGCAAACTGGTTTGGATGACAAGGTTTTCTACAATGTGCCCAAGGTTTTCATGCTGAATATCACTCGCACTAAAGTTTATTTTTGCATCCTCCACTGCATCCCAAACCACCATGCGATTGAATGGGGTGATACGTTTGGCTTGCATGGATGACCATGCATTTACATGTTCAAAAATTGCTTGCGAACCTGGACTGACTGCAGTGACGCGCGCATCGTAGGGTTGCGTTGTATCAAATTCTTGTGGAATGTTTCGGTCAATGATGGCCAACGACTTACCTTGCTTGGACAATAAGTTGGCTAAAGTAAGCCCCACCATGCCAGCACCCACAATGACAACATCAACGTTAATTGCAGACTCCTTAGACATGCTCAGCACACAAGGCGCGACCTTGCAACAAACTAGCTGCAGAACCTAGCGTACCTAAATTTTGCCGCACGATGCGCTCCTCTAATGCTGGAATAGCCCCGAGTAAGGCCAGACCTAAACCACGGGTACGCGATAATACGGGATAGTCCGCGGTGAATAAAAAATTAAGTCGGTCGGTAAAACGCACAGTATTTTCGATATCGGGCTGACGACAAGCTTCATAGGCACGCAATGCTTCATCGATGTTATCGAGTGCGTTTTCACTTGATACTAAAATTTCGCTAAGCTCGGCGATATCGCGCAAAGCAAGATTCAAACCCTGACCTGCAACCGGATGTAAGGTTTGTGCCGCATTGCCGACGAGCACCACGCGTTGTTGCACACGTTGGTCACTGACTAACAATGACAATGGGTACGCAAAACGCCTGCTCAGATTTGAAAAGTGGCCGAGACGTTGTCCAAAAGCTTGTTGTAGTTCTTCCAAGAAACCCTCATCTGAGAGGTTTAAATTTTTCTCGGCGATAACACTCGGATTCATCCATATAAATCCGCAACGATTACCATTACGGGGCAACAATGCCAACGGCCCATCTTTAGTGAAACGTTCATAGGCGGTAAATTGATGATGTATTTCGGTATCGATACAGCCAACGATGGCGCTTTGCTGATATTGTTTTTCATCCGCTCCAATGCCTAGTTTATTACGTATCAAAGAACGGATACCATCTGCAGCAATCAACAATTTTGCATGTATCGGTTCTCCATCAGCGTTGAGAATCACTTGATCGGTCTGGCTTTCTAGATTAGAAACTTCATAGGGTTGTACGCGCTGTATATGGTCATACAACTGAATTTTCTGCTGTAGCGCAGTAATGAGTTTTTCAGCCGGCACTAAATAACCAAAGCTTTCAACATCGTAACGCGCACTATCTAAACGGGCTGCACCAAATCGTCCTTGATCCGAAATATGAATTTTTTTAATCGGTACCGCATCAGCATCTAACGATTGCCAAAGGCCCAGCACATCAAACATTTTTTTAGAGGACAGTGCCAAAGCAATACTTCTACCATCTTGGAGACTGTTTGGATTTACATCAGCAGGTTCACTCGCGGGCAGGGGCTGGCTATCAATGAGTGCAATACGGTAGGGGGTAGAGGCTAGTGCACAAGCCAAACTGCTACCGACAAGACCTGCACCCACAATCGCAATATCAAAATGCTGTTGCATGATACTAAAAAAGCTTAATGCGCAGCAGCCGACATCAATGCTTCGATTTCGTCTGGGTCTCGTGTGAGGTTTTCAGTCAGCACTTTATTGCCATCTTTAGTCACCAACACATCGTCTTCTATACGAATACCGATATTCCAAAACCGCTTAGGCACACCTCTGGCTTTAGTAATATACAACCCGGGCTCTACAGTTAAGGTCATGCCTGGTTCCAACAAGCGCCACTCTTCATCAAAACGGTAGTCTCCTACATCATGCACATCCAAGCCTAACCAATGGCCGGTGCGATGCATATAAAATTGACGATACTCTTCATCTTTAATCAGTTTTGCTGGCTTACCCTTAAGTAAACCCAAACTGACTAAGCCTTTAGTGAGTACTTTAACTGCTTCATTATGCGGATCATTCCAATGATTGCCTGGTTTCACTTTATTGATTGCGGCGATCTGCGACTCTAAAACCAATTCATACACTTCGCGCTGCACTGCGGAAAATTTTCCATTCACAGGAAACGTCCGAGTGATGTCACTGGCATAGCCTTGGTACTCTGCACCGGCATCAATCAGCACTAAGTCTCCGTCATTAAGAACTTGGTTGTTTTCGATGTAATGCAGAATACAACCATTACCACCACCGCCGACAATACTTGGATAGGCTGTGACACAACCCGCTTTTCTAAATTCATAAAGAAGTTCTGCTTCGATTTCATATTCATGCATTCCAGGTTGGCAAACCTGCATAGCACGTATATGGCCGGTAATCGCAGCTTTGGCGGCCCGTCGCATCAGCGTCAGTTCACCACGTGACTTATATAGACGCATGTCATGCAAGAAGTAATCAATCGATAACAGCTCATGCGGGGCATGTTTTGAACTTCGAACAGAGCCTTGAGATTGATTGACCCACTTCATCACTTGGCGATCAAAATTTGCATCGCGTCCCATGGGATAAAAAATCCGTTCTCGATTCGCTAGCAAGGTAGGCAGCATGTCATCTAGCTGGTCAATGGCATAAGCTTTATCAACCAAATAATTTTCTTCTGCACCTTCTAGCCCGGCACGCCGGCCATCCCATATTTCTTTCTCAGGATTACACTCGCGACAAAATAGAATATATTGACCTCCCGCATGACCAGGCAACAACACAACTATGGAATCTGGCTCATTAAAGCCGGTGAGGTACAAAAAATCGCTATCTTGGCGAAAGATATGATCTACATCGCGATTACGTGGGATCGATTTAGCGGAAGGAATGATCGCCGCACCATCATTACCCACCATGCGCATCAAAGTCTTACGTCGCTTGAGCAGCTCTTTTTGATTCATGGTCTAGTGAAAGTATAGAATATATGTTCTATTGGATGGTCACGGGCCGGTTCATGGGCTGTAACTCTTCATTTATCAGCAAGATGCCCATACGCACAAATTCAACAATATCCATATATGCGACTTCATTCATTTCATCTTCATCGTCTTCATCAGAGGCCTGTGAAATGGCGACAATATCTTGCAATACTTGAAAAGAATCTTCAGGTAACTTAGACACATCCTTTACCCCGGCCAATGCAAGTCCAAACAAGAATCCATCACACCATTTCTTTAGTGCTTCAACACGCCCACTTAAACTGCTGTCATCCTGGATTAGCAAAGAAAAGTTAAGCAGGGAATCATTCAGCTCTTGACGCGTATGATCATACAAAGCGACCAATGCATCTTTATCTTTGGAGATAGCTGCCGAATCGATGGGTCCAAGTGTACAAATTTCATCCAGCCAGCGATTACAGCGTAGTGAACTATTCACAATTAACATGGCACACAACATCCCGTGACAATCTTCCGGTGTATACGGAGACTGCATACTAGAAAGGGCATTTTCAATTTGTTTGTATTTTGGTGGCATACAATTTTATTCTAACATTGACTACAGCATTCGCCCTACTTTGAAAGAAAATTTAAAACCTAATATTATCCATAGTTCTACTAATGGTTTTAAAATTCTTTAAAAGATTATTGTTGACGATAAAGTCGCTACAGCCTACCATTTTGATATGGAAAAGCGAGACACCGGAAAGCTCAATGAGCAGGCTCTTAAAGGATTAGAAATCCGCGTTGATGAACTCATTAAAACATGCGAAGAGCTTAAAAAAGAAAATCACCTTCTCAAATTACAACAAAACTCACATACCACAGAGCGTGCAAGCTTGATTGGGAAAAATGAACAAGCCCGCAAACGGGTAGAAGCCATGATCACACGACTCAAGTCTATGGAAGTGACTGTATGAGCGTAAACGAAGCACCTGTAACGCTTAGCATATTAGATAAAGAATACCGTGTTGCTTGCCCAGCAGGTGAAGAAGAGTCTTTACAAGCCTCAGCGCATCTTTTAAATGCGCGCATCCAAGAAATACATGATAAAGGTAAAGCGATAAGTGGTGACCGCGTAGCGGTTATGGCGGCTCTTAATCTAGCGCACGATTACCTCAAACAAAATAATGATCATGACCGCTCTTGCAAGAGCATCTCTACACGTATTCGAAGCCTACAAGATCGAATTGACGTCGCCTTAAAAAATAGCCAGCAGCTAGAACTTTAAGAATCTGCTACAGTTCAATGGAAGTCGGACACACTCTGCGCTACAGGTGTGCTGCCTGGTATATCCCTTGAGCCTATTTACTTACCCCGGGGGCAATACTATAGAGATGCTGGTGCGCATGTCCGTTAATCGGAAAGCCTAATTCATCTCTTAGCGCTCCCACTTGAACCTTTGGTTCAAGGACAATGGTTGCCACGGTATTCGCGGAGTGTGCCCGCATATTCTAAATTCAGGATCCTTTTTATCTTTTTATTCGCATATGTTCAGGAGACATCGATATGCAGTACTGGTTAATGAAGACTGAGCCTAGTGAATACAGCATCGATGATTTAAAACGTGACAAGGTGGAACACTGGGATGGTGTGCGCAATTATCAAGCACGCAACATGATGCGTGCTGATATGAAAAAAGGTGACTTAGCCTTTTTGTATCATTCAAATTGCGATGAAATTGGAATTGTTGGCCTCATGACCGTGGCTCGTGAAGGCTATGTTGATCACACCGCGTTTGACAAAAAAGATAAGCACTACGATCCAAAAAGCGATAAAGATAACCCACGTTGGATCATGGTAGATGTTCGCTACAAGCGAAAATTAAAACGCACGATTACTCTTGCAGAACTAAAACAACATAAAAAATTAGTAGATTTTCAGTTAGTGCAACGTGGAAATCGACTTTCTATCATGCCTGTAAGTAAAAATGATTGGGATTTCATCTTAACTTTAGAGTGAAATTTATAAAAAAAATAAACTTTTTTATATAATTTTGAAAACGCATAACTTTAAAAATTTGCAAAATAATTATTTATATTGAACTTTAAATAACAACTCTGTTTTTTGTTTTACATAAAAAACTTACGCTGAAAAGAACAAAATAGTGAATTTTATTGTTGTTATGTTAAATAATTATCCATAAAACGGATTTTTACGTGAACATATTCACATTTTTTTGGATTCTTAACAGCTGAACAAAGTTA
>JAPUHH010000044.1 GCA_027297825.1 Gammaproteobacteria bacterium | reverse complement strand
GGAGATCGAAATGCAGTCATGATGGGAGATGCAAGTGTCTGCTCTAGCTGATTTACATGAGAAACCAATGTACTGTAATGGGTGCACTGCACAAACATTGCCACAGTATTGATTCCTGTATCCCCTGATTCTTGCGCTGCATTACGCCCGAAATTTTCTAATGCAGTTTGGGCGGTAATGACTAGAAGCGGTGAATGATTATCGTAAGCTGAGGCAACACCGGTTATTAGATTAGTTGCGCCGGGTCCTGCTGTTGCGCAGCACACACCAAGTTTCCCAGAATTTCTTGCGTAGCCATCCGCCATAAATGCAGCCCCAGTTTCGTGGCGAGCGACTACGGATCTAATTCCACCTTTTCGTTCACTTCTTGCGAGTGCATTATAAAGGGGTTCAATTGCACCACCGGGGATCCCAAAAACATAATCAACACCAATTTGTTCAAGGTAAGATACGATTAAGTCGCCGACCTCAAAAACTCCCGCCGACTGATCTAAATGCGCAACCTTTGCATTCGATAGACTTTCAGGATCAATTTTTACTAAGTTTTCCAGGCCCATATCTTTAGCAACTCCAGGATTCCCCGATGTCGCCTTTTTGGCGGAAAAGATATCGTCTGCACATGTCGACATAATGCTTCTCTACTCCCATTTCCAATGCATGGGGATATGCCTTTATATTTTATTTTAAGGGCAATTACAATTACCTATTTATACATCTTTTTGCAAGGTAGCTAGCAATTATAATTTTTATTGTTTACAGCTATTTACAAGATAAATTTTACTTTGTTTTTAACTTGTAACAGAAAATAACAACTTTTTATAGGGGTTTTTATCCATTATAAAATTAAAGCGTATATAACCTGATGATTTTATGAAAAGTAATTATATTTAAAATCTTAAACATTTGTTAATGCCGTCTAAATTAAGCTCATTTTTGCTATAAAAACAATAAAGAAGCCATACAATTATAGATATACCTCGATAAAAATGATGCCTTCACAGAGAGCTTAACGATGAAATACATCACCTATGTATTTTTAACTTTTGTATTTGCAACGGCTTTGCTGCATGCTGCCGCCTTTGAAGATCATGACAAATATTAAAAGTATCGATCAACAAGAAATGAAAAACTAGGGAGGTTTTTTCGAGGCGAAAGCGAACTTGAGGATGGACGTTTTTATCTTTTTGTACCAGACAGATCTACGCAAAATAATGACACTATTTCTAAGCTGAAAATTCGTTGGACGGGACCAGAACTTTTACGAATCGATCACGCGCAATTAGTTTTACAGGCAGACAATGCGCGCATTACTTTTAACCCTTCTGCTACCTTTAGTCAGCATCTGATTGATACTCAAATCACTTCTGACAATAACGATTTCTGTGAACACATGGACTACGTTATTGACAAAGCAAAGAACTTATAAACCGTGTTGCAAATGCCAACTATGTTGAATATGCTTTATAAATCCCTATGTTGAATGTGCTTTATAAACCCCTATGTTGAATGTGTTTTATATACCCCTATAAGGGCACATCGAAAGATATCTTGGCAAATCGAACTAAAAGCTATTTAAAGAGTTTATTGAAAAGTATCTAAAGAATAATCAGTTAGAACCTTTGCTTAACTAACCACTCTAATGATGTGTTATTAAGTGATAACTTTTTTACTAAATTTTCTTGGAAAACTTATCTACACATAGAATAATTCTACTCAACTATTCTTATCACTTACTTCAGACTTGCAATATAAATCACAGTTACAGGAATTGTGGTGCTCTTGCATAATTTGCGAGAACTACGGCTTCGCCGCCTAATCTAAAAATTAGCAACATGCACCAAGCTGAAAACATGAAATCAACAATCCATAAAATTGAGATTATTGTTCTTGCGTTAGTTGTTATCGCAGTTTTTGCAATTACACATTATTATTATTCATCTTCACTGCTACAACAAGTTAAAAGTGAAGGCGAAATAATAATTATTACACGTAACAGTCCTTCTACTTATTACATTGGCAACGAGGGTCCTACCGGGTTTGAATATGAGCTTGCAGAACAGTTTGCTGAATATTTAGGTGTACGATTAGCTATTATTGTGCAAAACGAATTTCATCAAATTCTACCCGCATTAGTGAACGGCAAAGCTCATATTGGAGCTGCAGGCATTACTCATACTCGACAACGCGAGGCCTATGTCGACTTTGGCCCGGATTACCATAAAATTGTCTCGCAAGTGGCCTACCGAGGCGGGCAGCAAAAGCCGAAAACCATAGAAGATCTACAGAATAAGCGGGTTGCGGTAATTCAAGGCAGCACACATGCGCAAATGTTACTCGATCATAAGGAGTTCTTCCCGCTGCTAGATTGGAACGAATATCCTGGGCTTAGCACTGAAGATCTGATTCATTTAGTCTCTGATGGTTTAATTGATTACACCATCGCAGACTCGAATGAGTTAGCGCTGAATCGACGTTATTTCCCCAAACTTAGAATTGGTTTTAATTTAGGACCCGAACAGTCATTAGCTTGGGCCTTTCAAAAATCTGAAGATACTTCTTTACAAAATGCAGCGAAAATGTTTTTTGCGCAAATTAGCGATGATGGCACTCTTGCAAAATTAAAAGAAAAGTATTTTGGCCATGTAAATAGCATTAGCCCTGCTGATAGTCATGCCTTTATTAGGAATGTAAAAAAACGACTACCAAAGTACGAACGTATTTTTAAAGAAGCCGCATTAGAATTTGATATGGATTGGCGCTTTCTCGCGGCAGTGAGTTACCAGGAATCATTATGGAACTCGAATGCCATCTCCCCTACCGGCGTTAAAGGCTTGATGATGCTGACACGCACTACCGCCAAACAATTAAAAATTGAGAATCGTGTCGATCCGTTAAATAGTGTTTTGGGTGGTACTGAATATTATTTAACCATGCGTGAAAAAATTCCCGCGCGTATTGCAGACCCTGATCGAACTTGGTTTGCATTAGCGGCATACAATGTAGGTTTCGGTCACCTCGAAGATGCGCGCATTCTCACTCAACGTGCCGGTGGCAATCCAGATCTTTGGTTGGATGTAAGAAAATACTTACCTTTACTCAGTAAGAAAAAGTGGTATGAAAAAACACGCTTTGGCTATGCGCGTGGACAAGAGCCCGTGGTGTATGTGCAAAACATTCGCAATTATTTTGATTTGCTCGTTTGGTTAGAAAACAAAGGCGAACTTTACGAATTGTTTGCCCAAAATACATAACAACCGCTAGAAAACCTTGTTACGTAAGTCTGGTGAAAAGCTGATAAATTATCTCTTTTTGCATCATTGCTAGGAGTATTAACGACGCGGCAATTCATATTTTTTTACTGGATTGCTTCG
>JAPUHH010000043.1 GCA_027297825.1 Gammaproteobacteria bacterium | reverse complement strand
ATCCTGTTGTACTACTCCGTGCCTTTGGCAAGTTGCATTATCGTAAGAAGCATTATCACCCCATCCACTAGGCAACCACGTACCTGACGGAGTTCCCATATTGATTTGCTGTCTACTACCATTCGCATAGATGGCACAGTTGTCATTACCAAACCCACTGGTATCCCCAAATAGAGTTGTGGTGTCGCCTATATCGCTGGCCGTGGCATCCTCGAAATCTAAAATGTAATCCCATGTTACTGCGCCTGCTTGTGACGAGAATAGGAATAGTAAAAATAAAAGTTTTTCCATAAAAAATGCCCCGGTTAAGGGGCAATTTGGTAATAAATTAGGTGTCCCTAAGCTCGTTCTTTTTGTCAGAGACTACCTTTGACCTGAATTTAGGCAGTTGTCTGATATGTCCTTTGCTTTTTTTCATACGGGAACCTTAACGGTAAAATATTATAAATTCAGAAATTTACCGTAATGAACATATTGGATAAATACTAGAAATTAAAAGATGCAAAGTACCGAATGTTGAAGCGGCAGTTATTGCCATAAATAAGAATCGTACAACAGTTAGCGTTAGCTCCTTTTAACTGTGACTAAAGTCGGAGCCTGTGACTAATTTAGGCTTGAAGTTATGACAAGTAACGTCGAGATTTAAAGATAAGTAATTGTAAGTTGGTGGGTCGTATAGGATTCGAACCTATGACCATCGGGTTAAAAGCCCGGTGCTCTACCAGCTGAGCTAACGACCCACGCGGCGCGCTATCGTACCTCAAATTCTCAAAAAGCTCTACGAGAAAACCTATCCAATTCTGGCTAGACTTATCTATTTTCTGGCTCAGATATATTGTGTTGGATCTGCAATTCCCGCTTCAACAAATCCTTTGCTGCGAAAACGGCAGGAATCACATTCCCCACACGCTCTACCTTGCTGATCTGCTGAATAACAAGAAACGGTTAATGAATAATCAACACCTAAATTATTGCCAAGTTTAATAATTTCGGCTTTGGATAATGAAATTAACGGGGTATGTATGTCTAAAGTCTGCCCTTCCACACCTGCCTTGGTAGCTAGATTCGCCATCGATTGATACGCCTTTATATATTCAGGTCGACAATCCGGATAACCCGAGTAATCCACCGCATTAACACCTATAAATATGTCTTGGACCTGCAAGACTTCCGCCCATGCCAGGGCAATCGAAAGAAAAACGGTATTGCGTGCAGGAACATAGGTTACGGGTATACCACTAGTTGTGCTTTTCGGAACTTCTATAGTGTTATCGGTAAGCGCAGAGCCTTTGAAGACTGAAAGATCAATATCAAAAATCTTGTGCTCAACCACATTAAATGAGTTGGCAACTTTTTTTGCAGCTGCGAGTTCCGCATGATGTCGCTGACCATAGCGAAAACTCAACGCATAACAGGCATAGCCTTTAGATTGAGCGATGGCTAACGCAGTAGTGGAATCCAGCCCTCCTGAAAGAAGGACAATAGCACTGTTTTTTTCTATTTTATTATTTGCAATCAATTTAAACCAAGGGATTATTCAGGTGCCATTAATGGCCCGGCTTATCACCCCAAAGTATCTTGTGTAGCTGTAATTGAAAACGAACATTGAGCTGATCTTTTAAGATCCATTCTGCAAGTTGCCTGGGTTCTAATTGCTCATAACTTGGCGATAACAGAACTTCGCAACGATGCGTTAGCTGATATTCTTCAATAATATTCTTCGACCAAATATAATCTGCTTGATTGCAGATCACAAATTTCACTTGATCTTGCTCGCGCAGATAATTCACATTTTCCCAAAGATTTTTTTCTGCTTCGTTCGAAGCAGGAGTTTTGATATCCATCACTTTGATCACTCGCGGATCCACTTGGCTTACATCTAGCGCTCCACTGGTTTCTAGAGAAACACAATAATTTTGATCACAAAGATTGGACAGCAAAGATAAGCAGGTCTTTTGCGCAAGCGGCTCACCGCCAGTAACCGTGACATGTTTAAGATTAAAACTTGCAACTTTTGCTTCCAAGCCTTCGAGATTCATCCAATTTCCACCGGTAAATGCATAGGCTGTATCACAATACTGGCAACGTAGTGGACAGCCCGTTAGCCGAATAAAAATAGTTGGAACACCCACGGTTCTTGATTCGCCTTGAATTGAGGCAAATATTTCGGTGACACGTAACCGCTGCAACTGTGGTTGTGCACCTATCGGCGTAACTTTAGCTTGCATTATTTAATGATTGCTTGAGTTGGTGCCCTTCAACTCAATGACCCTCTCTGGACATCCGTTCAAGTCGTTGCTGGGCAAGATTAGCAACGGTTGAATTTGGAAATTGTGCACGCACCCTAGTCAGTTCAATTCGCGCTTCTTCATATTGACCCAGCTCATAATGGGTGAAACCAAGTTTTAATCTTGCATCCGCAACTTTTGAGCTTACAGGATAGGTATTGATAACTTTTGAAAACTCCATGAGTGCTTGCGGATAGCGCCTGGATACATAATTCGCTTCTGCCAACCAATATTGTGCATTTGAAGCATATTTACTACCCGGATGAGTTTGCAAAAAAAATCCAAAAGCAACAATCGAATCATCATATTTACCTTGTTTTAACAAGATAAACGCATTTTTATAATCCTGCGCGGCTTCATTTGAAGCAGTATTCGCCACCGTCGTGCCCGAAATTGTGGCTGATGCATCAGCAGAAGTGGTAGAAGAAGTTGTAGCTGAAGAGCTTGTTGCGTTTGTAATTTGAACATTTACAGTATCATTTGCAAACTCTCCATTATTGGCCGGAATACTCGTAGCGCCATTGACTCCGATTGAAGTCTGTAAGCGCCGATCAATATCTAAATATTGTTCGCGCTGCCGTGTCTTTAGCCTTTCTATTGCATGTGTAAGATGCTCATTTTCACCGCGAAGTTCTTGCACCTCGCGCTGCAAGGCCTCTATCTTTTTTGCCATCCCTAGTAGGGCTTGATTATCTATAACACGTTCGATGCGTTGCATTCTTGAATCTAACGCATCGACTTTTGCATCCGTTTCTTTACCTGCAGAAACCATTGCAGAGAACAGTACTAACGCTATCGCGATTAGCAGTTTCATGAAACTCATCCTTTACAATTCTCCCTATTTTTTATTTTCACTAATTAGTAAATTAATTCCACTCTTCTATTTTTCTGCCATGACTCTTCACCAGAACTAACCACTGCAGGCTTTTCTTCGCCATAACTAACGACATCAATCTGATTACCACTTACACCTTGCAGCATAATTAATTCACGCACAGATTGCGCACGACGCTCGCCTAGAGCAAGATTAAATTCGCGTGTACCACGCTCATCCGCATGGCCTTCTAAACGCATTTGCATAGCGGGATTACCCGTCAACACTTCTGCAGCCGACGCAATTAACGGCATGGAATCATCAAGCACTTCACTGCTGTTATATTCGAAATAAATTACGCGCCCGGATGACAAACTGCCATCGCCAAGCGTACCCATCGTCAAATCGCCTTCGCCATCAAGGCCCATTGTCTCGGAACCATCGCCTACTACAACATCACTTCCACCCTCGTAATCCGCACTAATCACATCGCCAGGCATTTCTTTGGTATTTGTACTGCAAGCACTTAGTATTAAAAATACACCTGCAAATAAAATATAAAATAGTTGTTTAGCCATGACTCATTTCCTCCTCTATTAAGAAATGTTAAAATCGAAACGGTGACCACGTAGGTTCACGCACATCACCTTCGGTTAATCGTATCTTCTGTTTCACTCTCCCATCCGCACTCACTGCAGCTAGTACTCCACGACCCTGTTCTGCAGTAGCGTAAATAATCATACTTCCATTCGGAGCATAACTAGGTCCTTCGTCCAAACTACCATTGCTAATAACACGCATCGCTTGGTTTTGCATGTCCATGACGGCAATACGAAATCCGTGACCACTATTATTCACCAACGTTAAATAACGACCATCCGGCGATATATCTGCTGCTGCATTGTATTCACCCTCAAAGGTAAGTCGCTTTGGTTTGCCGCCATTTACAGACACTCGGTAAATTTGTGGCCCACCACTGCGATCTGAGGTGAATAATAACGATTTACTGTCTGGCATCCAACAAGCCTCTGTATCTATCGAAGTGGCACTGGTAAGGCGCTTTATATCTCGTGCTCCCATATCCATGATATAGATATCCGGACTGCCACCGACGGAAAGTGTGAGCGCTAAATAACGACCATCGGGAGACCATGCAGGAGCACTGTTGATCCCCGCTCGCCCCGAAATTCTTGAACGAGTGCCTTGAATGATATCTTGCACATAAACAGCAGAATTACCGCTTTCAAAGGATACATACGCTAAACGCGTACCATCCGGTGACCATGATGGCGACAATAGTTGTTTCTTGGAGGAAAACACCGTCCGCGCATTGTGGCCATCCGCATCTGCAATTTGTAGAACGTATTTTTGATTTGCGGTGTTTTTATTAATCGTGCTGACATAGGCAATGCGAGTACTAAAAGCACCACGTATACCGGTAAGCTTCTCAAACACCAAATCGCTGATTTTGTGGCCAACCTTACGAACATCTTTAATAGTTGCAGGTACGACATGGCCCAACAATCGTTTTTGTCTTATCAAATCGAATAACTGAAACTCAACACGATATTGGCCTGCTCCAGCTTTAGTAACTTTACCAAGCAGTAGACTTTCTACACCTGCATCTCTCCAAACCTTATAGTTTAATTGCGATGAATCGGTAACAATTTGGGGAAAGCGCTGTTTGCCTAAGACATCAAAAAATCCACTACGCTGCAAATCATCGCGAACAATATTTTCTACCACCTCAGGCGCGGTATACACATCCCCCGCAAACGCAACGATAGCAATCGGCAATGCACCTTCAATGCCTTGAGTAATTTCAATCTCTAAAACTGCATAGGCGGACTGCCCAACAAACAACATGCATGCAAAACTGATTACCTTAGACAGACTCTTCATTAAATCTCCGGTATAAATTTAAAACGTAATTCTCGATCAAATAGCTCTGGCGAAGGTGGTTGCGGCAAAGGATCTGACTTCCATACCGCTTCTTCTACAGAGCGGCGAAAAGCCTCATCACCCGTGCATTCCTCCACCACCACATTCTCTACATAACCCCCTGGGGTTTGCAGCACATACACCTTACACCATGCCTCTGGCTGCTCGTTTAGCGGTTTGCGCCATCGACTTTGTATTCTGCTGCGTATTGCATCTTGGTATTGTGCAATCAGCCTGCTCATTTCACGCGATTTAGCCGCACGTTGAGCCTCTAATTCTGCTGCATTTAATTCTGCTTCTTCTTGCTCTATAATTTTTGCCAAACGCTCTTGCTCTGCAGTTTGTTCTGCGGCTAACTTTTTAGCCTCTTCTAGTTTTTTTGCTGCGGCTGCCTTTTTGGCTGCTTCCACTTTTTTTAATTCGGCTAATTTTTGCTGTTCGGCTTTCTTCTTTGCTTCTTCTACAATTTTTTTCTTTTCAAGTTCAGCTTTCTTTTTCGCCTCTTCGACTTTTTTACGCTCTAGTTCTGCACTTTTCTGTGCCTCTAGAGCATTTTTCTTTTCAACTTCAAGCATTGCTTCGAGTTTCTTTTTTTCTTCTTCTTGTTTTAGCCTTTTCTGTTTAAGTCGCTCTTGTTCTGCAAGCCGTTTTTGTCGTTCTAATTCTTTACGTTCTATATCTTCTTGTTTACGCTTTTTATCTTCATCTAATTGTTTAGAACTTATGACTTTTGCTTTAACTGTATTTATAGTTGGGGTCAGGTTCGGCGCAGCTCCACGCTTCATTTGATAGCCCACTACAAGCAATAAAACTGCAGCCACATGAATGATAATTGCAATGGTGACCGACATTGGTAGATGTCGTTTAAGCTTTGCCATGCTTCGCTAGTTCTCAAACTCTTCTATGGTTGGGTCGGTAATGAGACCAATATTATCTGCGCCTGCATCTTGGAGCATTACCATCACAGTGACGACACGACCATAATCTACATTCTTATCTCCGCGTACATAGATAGGACTTCCCTGTTCCTTAGATAGGATTTCTCTAATTTGGTTTCTAAATAAATCATCGGGTACAGGTTCTTTGGGCGAATCTGCTTTATTGACAAATATTTGCCCCGCTTGATCGACCGACACGATCAGAGGCTCTTGATTTTCATCTGTTTTTTCAAGCTGCTCTGCAGGTGCACTGGGCAACTCAACTTCTACACCTTGGTGAAATAGCGGTGCGGTGACCATAAAAATCACCAGCAACACGAACGTGACATCAACATAGGGCACGACATTAATCTCAGACATGCGTTTGCGACGACGTATTCCCGTATAGGCCATGATCTTAAGCGCTCGCCTGCATATCCATATCTTTGGTTAGGGCCTGTCTTTGCAATAAAGCGGTGAATTCCTCGACGAAATTGTCATAACGAATCACCAAACGCTCCACATCGGTGGAATAGCGGTTATAAGCAATAACAGCAGGTATTGCTGCAAATAGCCCCATCGCGGTGGCGATTAAGGCCTCGGCAATTCCTGGTGCGACTGCTGATAATGTAGCTTGTTGCACATCAGCCAACGCACGAAATGAATTCATAATCCCCCACACCGTTCCAAACAGACCAATATAGGGAGAGGTTGACCCCACCGTGGCAAGAAAAGAAAGATAGTGCTCTAACGCTTCTACTTCACGCGACATAGCCACTTTCATAGAACGCAATGCGGTATCTGAAATGGCTATGGGTGAAACCTTATGTTGTCGGTGTAAGCGCACATATTCTTTAAAGCCTGCAATAAAAATACGCTCCATACCCGGAGGATCTCTTTTTAATCTAACTTTTTCGTACAAAGAAGTTAAGTCTGTTCCAGACCAAAAATTATCTTCAAATACATTTGCTAGATTTCGCGCATCTCGGATGATTTTCCACTTACTCACAATCATGGTCCAAGAAACGACAGATGCGACGAGCAATAACAGCATTACCAACTGCACCAGCAAACTAGCATTGCCGATTAAGCCTAAAATACTCGTATCAACATGCACTTTTTATCTCCCTATCTATTTCTGTGAACAAACTTTTTGGAATTGACTGAGGTGAGAAATCACTAGCGCTCAAGCAAACAATATTCACTTCTGCCGTTGTAAGCAGATCCATTTTTTGGCTATTTATTCCGATGCTTTGTTTAAATGAAACACTGGCTGGCTTTAACGCAAAAGGCTCAACCGTAATGCTTAATGAATCATTAAATCTAGCAGGTTGCTTATACTCAATATTTACTGACCGCACTGCAAACAAAACGTTCAGGTTTTGCGCTAATTCATCTTGCTCGGTCCCAAGAGAACGCAACCACTCGGTTCGCGCACGCTCCATAAATTTTAGGTAATTGGCATAGTACACCACGCCACCAGCATCGGTATCTTCATAATATACACGCGCGTGCCAAACATAGGGCTTCATAGTTGAATTACTAAGCTCAATTAGTACTTTAAATAATGAACTGAATCACTGTGTTGTATTGGTAATCAAATCTGCATCTAATTCAACTTCCAACGACTGACTATGATTGCTTTGCGGAATTTTGATGCCAAAATGTCGATACGCATGGCCCGTGGCAACTCTGCCGCGTGGAGTACGCATAACAAAACCTTTTAGAATTAGATATGGCTCGATTACATCTTCGATGTTGCCACGCTCTTCTCCAATCGCAGCGGCAAGACTATCTACCCCTACCGGACCACCTTCAAACTTTTCAATGATCGCGAGCAATAAGCGTCGATCCATATTATCAAACCCATTCTCATCCACACTCAACATATCTAAGGCTAAGCTTGCATTTCGACTCGTAATTACTCCATTAGATTTTACTTGCGCATAATCTCGCACTCGCCTTAAAAGACGATTTGCAATTCTTGGAGTACCCCGTGAGCGCCGTGCGATTTGTTCCGCGCCCTCATCATTTATTTGCACGCCCAGTATTTTCGCAGAACGACCTACAATAACGGTTAGCTCTTCAGTGGTATAAAACTCGAGTCGTTGCACAATTCCGAAACGATCTCGCAACGGTGAAGTAAGTAACCCAGCACGCGTGGTCGCACCCACCAATGTAAAGGGTGGCAAGTCTAGCTTTATCGATCTTGCGGCAGGTCCTTCACCAATCATAATGTCGAGCTGAAAATCTTCCATGGCGGGGTATAGCACTTCTTCTACAACCGGGCTGAGACGATGAATTTCGTCCACAAACAACACATCATTGACTTCAAGATATGTGAGAATTGCGGCCAAATCCCCAGGGCGCTCAATCACAGGGCCCGACGTATGCCGCAGATTAACCTGCATTTCATTGGCGATAATATGGGACAAGGTAGTCTTGCCTAAACCTGGAGGACCAAAAATGAGCACGTGGTCCAATGCTTCCTTGCGTTGTTTTGCAGCAGTAATAAAAATATCCATCTGCTCACGTACTTTTGTTTGCCCAATAAATTCGTCCAATGTGCGCGGTCGGATTGCATTTTCTGCAGCCACTTCATCTTTTTCTATATGTGTATCGACAATACGAGATGTTTCTATATCAGGCATTGATGTTAATCCTTTAGTAATCGCTTCATGACAAGCTAGACTTTAAAGCAGAACGTATAATTTCTTCACTGTTCTGATCTTGTGTGTCGACTTTACTCACCATGCGACTTGCGTCATTTGGTTTATAGCCCAAGGAAATTAGTGCAGATACTGCATCTTCAATTGGGCTTTGTTGGCGAACGCTGTCATTTGCACCATTGTTTGAATGATCGCTTGCAGAATTTTTATCGAGTCGGTCGCGCATATCAAGAATGAGCCGCTCGGCTGTCTTCCGACCTACACCGGGAAGTCGAATTAATGCATCAGCATCACCATTGTGTATGCAGTCCGTAAATGCATGCACATCCATGCCGGAAAGTATCGCCAAGGCCATCTTGGCGCCCACGCCATTTACTTTTAATAGATTTCGAAACAGGCTTCGATCTTGCACATGCTTAAATGCATATAAGATATGCGCATCATCGCGCACTAATAAATGCGTATACAGCATTACGCTTGCACCGCTATCTGGCAACTCATAAAACGTTGACATCGGAACCTCTAACTCATAGCCGACACCATT
>JAPUHH010000042.1 GCA_027297825.1 Gammaproteobacteria bacterium | reverse complement strand
ATGCGTGTCTGAGTATAAGGCGTATCCCATCCATCACGTCCAATGCTGATGGGATAGGTATGCACATACTTAGGCTTACTATTGGAACTTTTTGGGTAGTAATACAAGCGCATTTCAGCCAAATTAAGTACCAACCCTTCTCGCTTTGTTGCGGGCAGGATATAACGAGTAGGAACCACCACTTGCGTACCCTCACCCGGTATCCATGGATCTACCTTGGGATTCGCGATTACAATTTCCTGAAAACCAATATCAAATCTTCGTGCTAGATCAAGAAAAGTATCGCTTTCTTGTGCACTTATTATGGCTAATTGACCTATGATGGAATCGCCATTAGTGGGCAGAAGATACCGTTCAGCCTGTACCCCAGGGGCCATGACGAGATACAGAAAAGCAATTAGAGAAATGGATCTTTTCATAAAAGGCAGCTAAATTTCATAGTAAAACATAAGAATATCGCAATAAATAATGCCTTTACAGTAAATCCTTTGCCGTAAACTAGGCCTAGCAGATTAGCACTAGATTAGTACAAATGCGTACAGATAGGCTAAACCACTATGCCAATGCAGCAAACACCAGATGAAGAGTATACATGCACATTAAAATAAGCGTATTTACCAGTGTTTTTCTGTTAAGCGGCCTTTTAGGCTGTACTTCCATCCCACCATCAAAGACTCTGCCACAGTCTGAGGTTGCAGTTAGCAGTGTTAATCATACAAATTATCGAAGCTATGTGGCTGCTGACGTGGATGCTGTGCAAACAAAACTACAACGTGCCAATAACGCAGCGATTAATAAAGAGCACCAAACTGCAGAACAACTAGCGCAGCAGATTCTCGTTGATGTAGAACTCATTAAGATAAAAGCGCAACGAATCAGCGCAGAACAAGAAGTTACGAGCCTTGAGGCCAGCATTACAAACTTGCATCAAGAGCTACAATGGCGCGAGCCAATACGGCTTTCTCCATTAGACCCATAGCAACAGTATGTTGAAATTATATCTTTTCACCTTAGTCATTCTCATTTTATTTAGTTGCGCAAGTGGTGCGCCCAAACTCTACCCCTCACTTGAAGAAGCTAGATTAGATCAAGTAGCTCTTACATCCGAACAAGGCATACTAGAGGTATCGTCCGTTACGCTTTTTCAGGCAGATGAATATTTAAGAGATGCGGAACATTCTTTGCAAGAGAATGATATTAGCAATACAGACCACTACATTTATCTGGCAAGGCAAAAACAAGCCATAGCAAAAGAATTACTACTTAAATTCAACTCTGAACAGGAACGAACAAAACTAAAACAGCAAAAACAAGAAATGATTGCGCATGCTCGCAGCATGGAGTCAAAACGCGCTCACAATGAAACCCAAACAGTGCAGCAACGCGTTAAATTCTTAGAACATTCCTTAGGACAATATCAAGTCGAAGAAACTAGTCGTGGGACATTATTAATTATCAACGACTTGCTTTTCGCAGCGGGTGGAACAGATTTAGAGCCAGAATCTTCCAGACGAATAGAGCCACTGCTACAATACCTACAAGGCAATCCAAAACGTGAAATCATAATCGAAGGCCATACTGATAGCACAGGTAATGCCAATGAAAATTTACATTTATCACAACAACGTGCCGATGCTGTCAAACAATTTTTAATTAGCCGAGGCATTGATATAAGCCGCATTGAAACACGCGGCTTTGGTGAAGAAGTTCCTGTTGCAACCAATACAACAAAAGTAGGAAGAAAGTTAAATCGTCGTATGGAAGTGGTAATCAAAACCGCTGCGTATAGCAGCAATTAATATAAAACTAATCTTTAGTAGCAAGTTCTATGCCGCGCTCTGCAACATCAACCAATAGCTGAATCTCTTCTGCGGTGATCACGTAAGGCGGCATAAAGTAAATCACATTTCCTAAGGGTCTGAGCAAAGCCTTATGCTTAAGGCCATACTTATATACTTCAAGTCCACGTCTTTGCTGCCAAGGATAAGATTCTTTGGTCGCTTTATCCTTTACTAACTCAATGGCAGTAATCATACCGCGTTGCCTAATATCACCAATATTTGGATGATCACAAAATCGTTCACATTGCTGAGAGAATTCTTTAATCAGTGATTTGTTCGCCTCAATTATATTTTCCGACTTGAAGATATCGAGCGTTGCTAACGCAGCAGCGCAGCCCAAGGGATTGCCGGTATAGCTATGCGAATGCATGAATGCAGTCAGATTCTCATAATCATCATAAAAAGCTTCATACACGTGATCCGTTGTAAGCACTACAGACAATGGCAAATAACCACCTGTAAGTCCTTTCGATAAACACATAAAGTCGGGACTGATGCCAGCTTGCTCACAGGCAAACATAGTGCCTGTGCGCCCAAAGCCCACGGCAATCTCATCGGCAATAAGATGAACTTCGTATTTATCGCAAGCCATGCGTAATAAAGTTAGGTAACTTGAATCATACATTCGCATATTGCCCGCGCACTGTACCAAAGGCTCAACAATGACCGCACACACTTCATCTTTATGTTGTTGTAATGCTTCCTCCATATGCGCAAACATTCTCACAGCATATTCACGTTCGGACTCCCCTATTTCGCGATTGAAACTATCAGGACTAGGAACCGTAATTACATCTAGCAACAAAGGCTCGTAAACCTCCTTATAAAGGGAAACATCTCCAAGTGAAAGCGCACCAATCGTCTCACCATGATATGAATTACTGAGATTAATAAACTTAGTCTTTTTGGGTTGCCCAATATTTTTCCAATAATGAAAGCTCATCTTTAATGCGACTTCAACAGCAGAGGAACCATTGTCCGCGTAAAAACATTTAGACAAAGATGCAGGAGTAATCTCTATTAGCTGTTCGGATAGATTGATAACCGCTTCGTGCGAGAAGCCAGCAAGCAACACATGCTCAAAACAATCTAACTGTTGTTTAATAGCGGAACTAATCTTTTCGTTACTATGGCCAAATAAATTTACCCACCAGGAACTAATTGCATCGATGTATCGATTGCCATCAAAGTCTTCAAGCCATACCCCTTGCGCCTTTTTGATGGGCACCATGGGTAAAAATTTGTGGTCTTTCATTTGCGTGCACGGATGCCATACCGAGGCCAAATCTCTTTGTTTTAAATCTTCAGATTTCATTGCTATAACACTTTTCTGCTTAAACTTTCTTTCATGCTACTCTAACGTATGTATACAAATTGGGCACATGAATTTCCACTTCAACCAGGATTAATTCATTTAAATCATGCGGGAGTTGGGCCTTGGCCTAAACGCACAAAAGATGCCATCATTAGTTTTGCAAAAGAGAACTCTCAAAACGGCTCGCAAAAATATGTTGAATGGGAACAAAAAGAATCTGAGCTCCGTCACTATTGCCAACAACTCATTAATGCAAAAAGTGCCAACGACATCGCTTTTGTAAAAAGCACTTCTGAGGCGCTTTCCATTGTAGCCTACGGTATCGCATGGCAAGCCCATGAGAATGTTGTATATGCGCAGCAAGAATTTCCATCCAACCGGATCATTTGGCAATCTTTACAATCACGCTTTGGCGTAGAAGCGAGAAGCGTAGATTTATACCAAGCCACCACACCGGAAGATGCCCTCTTCGCTCAAGCTGATCAAAATACACGCCTTATTGCAGTAAGCGCAGTGCAATTTGCGAATGGACTACGCATGGATCTTGCAAAAATCAGCCAATACTGTCGAGCACACAACATTCTACTGTGCGTGGATGCAATCCAAATTCTTGGCGCAATACCCTTTAATTTAACCAAAACTCCAGCCGATTTTGTCATGGCAGACGGGCACAAGTGGCTATTGAGCCCAGAAGGCATCGGTATGTTTTATTGCAATCCCAAGCTTAGAGATCAGCTGCATCTAAATCAATATGGATGGCATATGATGGAAAAGCTTGGTGATTATGAGGCCTTAGATTGGAAGCCGGCAAGCGATGCGCGACGTTTCGAATGTGGCAGCCCTAATAACCTAGGTATCCAAGCCATGCATGCAAGTATGAGCTTGATCCTGGAAGTTGGAGTTGAATACATATATAACATGATATCTAGAAATATTTCATATATACATGAAAAATATAAAAAATATGGCTTTAATATTGTTTCTGATATGAGTTCAAACCGACAGTCGGGAATCATCACGATGCAGCGCCAGGACGTCGATAACTATAATTTGTATAAACACCTGCAAAAATCGAATGTATTGTGCGCATATCGAAGTAATGGCATCCGCTTCTCGCCACATTTTTATACCCCACGAGATGAAATAGATCACGCATTGGACCTGATCTGTAACTATAAAGAACAATAAAGGTGAATTGCTGAATCTTCTCAAAGAATTTAAAGATCCTGGCATCAAGACGTCGTAAACTAACTTTGAAACACCATCAGTAAATCATGGTCACGAACATATGACGGAAACATCCGTATACATCGTTGACGGCAGTCGCTCACCATTTCTCAAAGCACGCGGGAAACCTGGCCCGTTTCAAGCCTCGGATTTAGCGGTTAGTGCAGCGCGACCTTTATTAATGCGTCAGCCCTTTGCTCCTGACGAGCTAGATGAAGTCATCGTTGGCTGCGTAGGTCCAAGCCCAGATGAGGTAAATATTGCACGCGTGATCAGCTTGCGTTTGAGGTGTGGTAACAAAGTTCCAGCTTGGACGGTACAGCGTAACTGTGCTTCAGGTATGCAAGCAATTGATTCTGCCTACACAAATATACTGGTTGGCAAATCAAACTTAGTCTTGGCAGGAGGCGCAGAAGCCATGAGCCATTCGCCTGTACTCTACAACCGTCATATGGTGAATTGGTTAGCACAACTGAATCGATCGAAAACTCCGCTTCAAAAACTTCAAACTATAAGCAAGCTAAGACCAAAATTTTTTACTCCGGTGATAGGATTACTAAAAGGTCTAACAGACCCCGTTGTAGGATTAGCCATGGGTCAAACGGCAGAGAATCTTGCACATCTATTTAACCTCTCTCGAACAGATATGGATCGTTATGCAGTCGAAAGTCATCTGCGCTTAGTGCATGCACAAGAACATGAGTTTTTAGATGAAATTGAAACGGCATTTGACCATAACGGCAATGCTTATGACCATGATGATGGAGTACGTCCAGATTCCAGTATTGAAAAGCTTGCAAAATTACGGCCTGTTTTTGACCAACCATTTGGCACCATCACTGCAGGCAATAGTGCACAAATTACAGATGGTGCTGCCTTCGTGATACTCGCAAGTGAAGCCGCAGTAAATAAGCACAAGCTTGCGGTTATGGGCCGGTTGTTAGCCTCAAATTGGGCCGCAGTAGATCCACGACAAATGGGTTTAGGACCCGTACATGCAACGGTTCCTATGCTGGCAAAGCAAAATTTAACCATCAACGATATAGACTACTGGGAACTCAATGAAGCCTTCGCAGCGCAGGTGCTCGCGTGTGTAGCAGCATGGAAAGATGAACGCTATTGTCAAACACACTTTGGCATGGACAAAGCCTTTGGCGAGATCCCGCATGAACAACTAAATATAGACGGTGGCGGGATCGCACTCGGTCACCCAGTGGGCGCAAGTGGTGCACGCATCGTTCATCATGCATTGAGGGTCTTGCACCGCAATAAAGCAAAATATGGTGTGGCCACAATTTGCATTGGTGGCGGACAAGGTGGTGCGGTACTAGTGGAAAACCTGCAGTAAAATTTTATTTATGTCTGCTAGCACCTACCAAAATTGGATTGTTGAACGTGACAGCGATGAAATCGTTTGGTTAAGGCTAGATGTGCACGACAATAGCGCCAACGTTTTAACCAACGAAGTCTTCACAGAACTTCAATATATACTCACAGATCTTGCTAAAAACATACCTGTCGGAGTTGCCATCACTTCCAATAAGCCAAAAGGGTTTATTGCCGGCGCCGATGTAAAAGAGTTCACGCAGATTAAAAATCAGCAACAAGCATTAGAAATAATTCGCTTTGGTCAAAGCATAATGGATCAACTTGATCAGTTACCCTGCCCGACCATCGCCGTTATCAATGGTTTCTGCATGGGAGGTGGCCTTGAACTCTCATTAGCTTGCGATTATCGAATCGCGCTGGATGAGCCTAGCACTCGCTTTTCATTACCAGAGATTAGATTAGGTATTCATCCTGGCTATGGTGGCACGGTGCGTATATTTCGTTACCTAAGCCCACTAATAGCAATGGATTTAATGCTAACCGGACGCAGTCTAGATTCGCGTCAGGCCAAAAAATCAGGTTTGATCGATCAAACAGCTCCAAATCGGTTACTTGAACACTCCGCACGTAAAATATTATTGAATAAACCACCCAAACGCAAAGCACCAAGATTCTCAAAGTTACTTAACAGTGGTTTAGCCCGACCACTGATTGCGATACTAATGCGCAAGCAATTAGCTAAAAAAGCCCTGCCCGAGCATTATCCAGCTCCCTATGCACTCATTAATCATTGGTCTAAACACTACGGCAATGAACAAAAGATGTTGCAGCATGAAGCTAAATCTGTGGCTGAACTAAGCACCACTCCAACAGCAAAAAATTTAGTGCGTGTATTTATGTTACAGAATGAATTGAAAAGCCTTGCCGACGATCATCCCCAACAAGTTAAACATGTACACATCATTGGTGCAGGAGTAATGGGAGGTGATATAGCAACCTGGTGCGTTGCACAAGGGTTAGAAATCACCTTGCAAGATCTTAAGAATGAGAGTTTAGCCAAAGCAAAATTACGCGCATATAAATACTTTAAAAAGAGACTTAAAGATCGATTCTTGATTAAAGATGCAATGGATCGTTTTATGCTCGATGCTCAAGGCTATGGAGTACGTAAAGCAGATATCATCATTGAAGCCATCTTTGAAAACAAAAAAGTCAAGAGAGAGTTATATGCCTCCCTCGAGCCAAAAATCAAAAAAGATGCACTGCTCGCTACCAACACCTCTAGCATAAAAATTGAAGAACTATGTGATTCAATTTCTGATCCTACGCGTTTAGTTGGGCTGCATTTTTTTAATCCAGTAGCAAAAATGCCATTAATTGAAATTGTAAATGGCACACAGACAAACCCAAATGTTTCTCAACGCGCAATCAATTTTGCCAAGCAAATTGGCAAATTACCATTGCCCACAAAAAGTTCACCTGGCTTTTTGGTAAACCGCATTCTAACGCCCTATATGGTTGAAGCAGGCTTATTAAAGGAAGCAGGATACTCAATAATGGAAATAGACCTTGCCGCAACAACATTTGGTATGCCCATAGGACCCATAGAACTTGCAGACACGGTCGGACTCGACATAGGGCTGCATGTTGCAGAAATATTGAGTACTGCTTATGGGTTTAAGATCCCTAGCTCATTCAAGACCATGGTTGCATCAGGAACACTAGGCAAAAAGTCAGGCCAAGGATTTTATGCCTGGAAAAATGGCAAAAAAGTTACCCCAAAATCCAAAACATCAACTAACAGCGATACGATGATTCAAAATCGACTTGTATTACGATTCATCAATGAAGCCATTGCCTGCCACCATGAGCAAGTCGTAGAGAGCAAAAATCTTCTTGATGCCGGAGTTATCTTTGGTACGGGTTTTGCCCCATTTCGTGGCGGCCCTATACATTACGTCGAATCTATGGGAACTGCAGCACTATTGGAAACTTTAGATATGCTACATAAAAATTATGGTGATCGATTCAAAGCGGATCCAGGTTGGCATGAATTTGTTACTTAAGATTTTCTAGACGATAGGCTTCTTAACACAGCCTTCGCACGCCTCAAAAGTTCAATAAATTAGCCTAATACCTAGAATATAGATTAGATTAATATATCTTAATTAGATATTGATTATTAAAGGATTATTAGTAAATAGTTCTATTTATTCAGCCAACTTATCACTGGCGCGGCAGGCGGAAATATAATCGAAGCACTGTTGAATGAATTTAGCTCAGGGAAACTAGGTAATTCAACTGCTAGATACTACTTAACGGTATGCTAGGTGGTGGAATGGGAGGCGAAGTCCCTGCAGCAGGTGCTGGCAGCGAAATAAAATGCTCATTATTGGCTTAATTTAAAGCACAATGGCCAAATAGAGTGGATTGCAATGCGTTTCTACAATGCTTTGACATCCTACCAATAATCGAACTACTTCAAGGTGTGGATCCGTATATTAATCCACACACTCAAATTACGATAACTGCTGTATTTACGCTTACTGTATCAATACAGCAAGTAAGCTAAAAACTAGCTATTACAAAGAGGTTATTACTAGTTACGGCCTTCTTTCAGGACGTGGACGAGCTTCATTAACTCGAACATTTCGACCCTGTACATCGGTCTCATTTATCGCACTAATTGCACTTTCGCCTGAGGTTTTTTCTGGCATTTCAATAAAGCCAAATCCCTTAGAACGTCCAGAATCTCTGTCAATAATTATGTTTGCACTGGTTACTTCACCGTGTGTAGCAAATAAATCACGTAGTTCGTCTTCTGTAATACTGTAAGGTAAATTCCCTATATAGATATTCATCATTTCTCCTAACATTGCGTGCTGTGTAAATTAAACACTACCGATCAATCAACACACAAGTTAATCAATAGTGAAAGATCAATATCTGGCTCAATTAGATCTACTAATTTAATATCCTTATAACTAAACTAAATACATAGCATTCCAATGGAATAAATAGATAAGAGGATTTTTTTAGGATAGATGCGATATAGACAGACTAGGAATTGATGCTTAAACCAAATCCTTTACATGACCTTCAAAAAAACTGGATATCATAGATGGATATCAATAAATACTTATAATAAAAATCGAGCAAAATATAATCAACGGGCAAATCATGCACCAAAAGCCCGATAGTGTCTAGATATTTCATGGCATTATTGCAGGTCTTTTTGCCATTAATTTAGCTATTAGGCTTACTTACAACGTAAATGTTTTCGTTTGCCAATTAGATGAGGTCCTCATGGGTAGGTATCTCGGTCAACGCGAACCCAATTTGGTAGTAGCAGATAGCAGTAGCTCTGATGTAGGAATAGCCTCTTCAGGTTTAACCAAACTAAAAAGATCTATAATTACTCCACTCAATATCTTTAAGTTTTCTATGCCTGCAAAAGAAATATAAGTATGTGCACCCAATTATGCACAATAGATCGAAGCATTTTTTCTACCAACAAGATATTTTAATGATGAAGTTTATCAATCAGGCTTCACTGCAAACCTACCACTTCCTAGGCATAAAACTGCAAGACCACAAAATAGGTAAAAGCCTTGTAGCTCTAATGCCCAACCACCGTGCTCACCTAAACTAAACAATTCATCAGCATGAACCAGTGCAATAGCAAAAAACATATTAATTACTATTATTAGTCCACCAAAGCGAGCATAAATCCCAACAATTATCATCAGCGGTGCCAAGATTTCTCCTACATATACTCCGTATGCAAGAATTTCTGGCCAACCTAAATTCACTACCTGCCCTTTAATAAATTCTAGCGAGCCTAGATTGCTTACTTTTGCGACCCCATGAAAAAGCATGAGAATCCCTACTGTAAGGCGCAGTACTAATTTACCAAAATCATTATCCTGAATAACATTTCCCATAATTTTCTCGATTATAGCTTAGATCTTTGCAGCACACATTCAAGAAATCTTAGTGCTAATTAAATTGATCTGCAATGCCTATATATCCATTACGAAATGCCACCTCATCCCTACGCGCTCACAAGATATCAAAACTTCTTCCACCAGCCTAAGTTCATCTATTACGCCATCGCTATCGAAGTTAAACATTGTTGAAAGATCAGATTCTAAATATTCAATTATGCTAACAATAGTGATCAAGCCATTACTGGCATCAAACCAAGCCTCTTGAGCAGACTCAGTAATATCTTCTTCATCAATGTTTTCGCTTGCATCCCCACCTAAAAATTCATTTAGGGGTGTGATCGCTAATTCTTCATATATGCCATCTTGAAAATACTCATCCACCATTACCAAAAACTTGCCATCAATATGTTTTTCAACATCAAAGCTAGTTAGCTCACCTTCAGTTTCAAGATAGTAGGCTACACCCATCGAAGACCTCCCTTTATTACCTTAATTTTAATCACTACAAGTAACGAGTTATCGTCTTTATTGAACCAGCAGATAATGTAACTAATTAAATTGCTTTAGCTCCTGATCAATAGCTAAACAAGTTTTTCGCGCATCTCAATTTTATTTAAACCTTGTAGCTGAATTGTTTTATACATAGATGATACACCAGAGGTAATTTGAATTTTTTCTATTGGCAAGTTTAAAGTGTTACTTAATAATGATCTGATAGATTGATTCACTTTGCCTTTCTCGAATGGCTCCTGAACGTGTAATTTCAGAGCTTCACCTAACCATCCTGAAATCTCTGTCTTAGAGGATCAAGTAACAACCTTGACGATGACTTTCATTATAATTATATAATATTACCATTTAAAATCTTAGGTCTAAGCATCCTGGCTCTAGTCGAATAGATGGCAAACCAACTTTAAGCTTCATTATCATAGTTGACATGATCAATCTGACCTTATGAAAACCACCTATTAATTACTACTTAATGATGAAATTAAGGGATAATTTCTGGCAGATAGTGTGTTCTTTGCCATTAAAGTGTGCATCAATTCTAACAAACCGTTACTCTACGCTCCCTTCTAACCATGAGCTAAACTCTCATCGGACAGAGGAAATACGGATACTCTAACTAATCATTGGCGTTCCCAGCAATCTATCTATTTCAGGCAGGCACATGACTATCGACACTATCACTGCGTTCAACCAATTAGCACTAAATAAGACACTACTAAAATCCTTAGATGAAATAGGCTATGAAAACCCTACTCCTATCCAAGCACAAACCATTCCCTTGTTATTGGATGGTAGAGATGTGCTCGGTGAAGCACAAACAGGTACAGGTAAGACCGCTGCATTCGCACTTCCATTGCTGTCCAATCTCGATTTAAAACAAAAAGATCCACAAGTCTTAGTATTGGCGCCTACTCGCGAACTTGCTATTCAAGTTGCTGAAGCCTTTAAAAAATATGCCACACATATAAAAGGCTTTCATGTCTTACCCATTTATGGTGGCCAGGATTACCGCGGACAAATTCGCTCACTAGATCGCGGCGTCCACGTAGCCGTCGGTACACCAGGACGCGTGATGGATCATATGCGTCGCGGCACCTTAAGACTTAACAATCTAAAAACGTTAGTACTAGATGAAGCTGATGAAATGCTACGCATGGGTTTCATCGATGATGTCAAATGGGTACTTGAGCAACTTCCGGAAGAAAGACAAATCGCTCTATTTTCTGCAACCATGCCACAAGTGATCCGACGAATTGCTACAAAGTATTTAAACAATCCTGTAGAAATTTTAGTTAAAGTTAAAACCGCTACTGCAGACACAATTCGCCAACGCTTTTGGCCCGTTAGCGGCTTTCATAAACTCGATGCACTCACTCGCATTCTTGAAGCAGAAACTTTTGATGCAATGCTTATTTTTGTGCGAACTAAAATCGCAACGGCTGAATTATCTGATAAATTAGAAGCGCGCGGTTACTCCTCTGCAGCAATCAATAGCGATATCGCACAAAACACACGTGAACGTGCTATTCAGAATTTAAAGAATGGAAAAATAGATATTCTAGTTGCTACCGACGTTGCCGCTCGGGGACTAGATGTAAAACGAATCAGTCACGTTGTGAATTACGATATTCCATATGACACGGAAGCCTATGTGCACCGCGTAGGACGGACAGGACGTGCAGGACGTGACGGAGATGCCATCTTATTTGTTGCACCGCGCGAAAAACGCATGCTCAACGCAATTGAGAGAGCCACCAAGCAAAAAATTGAGAGGATGGAGCTGCCATCAACGGAGTTGATTAACGATAAACGTGTTTCGAAATTCAAACAGCGTATTACCGATACGCTAGCGAATCAAGATTTAGGCTTATTTTCTCAATTAATTGAGCAATATCAGCAAGAACACAATGTACCAGCGCAAGAAATTGCAGCCGCTCTTGCCCAATTAGCACAAGGAAACACCCCCTTACTGTTACAAAACAAGCCACAAAGGCAATCAGATCGAAGCTGGGATAGAGGAGAGGATCGACCTCCGCGCAAAAATCAAGACCGCAATAGAGGTGAACGCTCTAATAGAAAGGATGGACCGCCAAAAGAAGGCATGCAGCGTTATCGCCTTGAGGTAGGTCATAACCATCAGGTAAAGCCTGGCAACATTGTCGGCGCGATCGCCAATGAAGCCAATATGGATAGTCAATTCATTGGGCGTATCAATATCTTTGACGACCATAGCCTGGTTGATTTACCTGAGGGTATGCCAAAAGATATTTTCAACACCCTGAAAAAAGTTTGGGTCTCTGGACAACAACTAAATATATCTGTGCTATCAGACAGTTCGAAAACTAAAGGCTCAGGAAAGCGTACAAAAAATAGAGAGAAACCAAAGTCACGAGATAGAAAAGCGAAACCTAAAAAGCGAAAAAAGAAAATAGTAAAAAAATAAACACAATGTTTCTTAGTTATTAAACTTTCCGTTCAATAAACTCTGTTCTAAATTATTTAGAAACTTATCCAAATGATTAGCAAATGCCTGTCGATCACTTTGACTAATCGGCGATGGGCCACCAGTGTGTACGCCACTGCCCCTCAAGGTATCCATGAAATTCCTCGTCTCTAGACGCGTTTTAATATTGTCTGCAGAATACATTTCACCACGCGGATTAAGTGCCAGCCCACCCTTATCAATGACTTCTGCAGCTAATGGAATATCACAGGTAATAACAAGATCACCTGCATCGAGCCTTTTAACAATTTCATTATCCGCCGCATCAAAACCAGAGGGAACATGTAGCATAGTGATGTTTTTAAATGGAGGCTTTCGAATTGCCTGATTAGCGACTAGCGTTAGCTGCACATTGGTACGCTCTGCAGCTCTAAAAAGAATATCTTTGATCACCACAGGACATGCATCAGCATCTACCCAAATTTTCATAGCCTATCACTCCTGTAGTCGTGTCTAGATCGCTTATTGTTTGCTAATGACATATTTAAGTATCTCCACCACTTGCTCAGGTGTCTGCGCCCAGGCCATGGCTGCGGCATCGACTTCTTTCAAAGGATGAATAATGTCATCATTATGCAAAGTAACATAAGGTTTCCCTAGCGCAGCGCAGTAGCCTGCATCAAATGCTACGTTCCATTGTTTATATTTATCACCAAAGCGTACTACTGCGATATCACATCTTTCAATAAGTGTTTTGGTTCGTATACCATTCACTTTTGAAGATTTATGATCGCGCCAGAAGTCCTCAACCTCTTTACCTAGAACATCTCCGGCCGTATCACTAGCCGCATGATCAGTCACGGCCGAGGTAAATGTGATCGGTAACTGATGCGTTTCAGCACCTTGCTTAAGCTGTTGGCGCCAATCCCGTGTGAATTTCGCCGGATAAATACACTGCCCATTGCATAAGATTATTTTCCTTATATTTTATCATTCATGAGTTTGTAACTGTAATCGGTGTCGAGAGAATTATTTCCGCCTTAGCGCAACACGATAATACTAAGTCAGAAAGAATTACTAAAAAATTGGCGTATATCGCCATTTATCCTCCTTTGTGCTTAAGAAAAACATAACGCCAAAATCAACGGAAGCTCCAGATGCGCATGGCAGTTCGAGTGTAAGCACTTGTTAGGCCACTCTCTAATAGAGCCCTCCTTCCAAGGTGATTCATTCATCAATTCCATTAAATTATATAAGCTAAAACAATCGAGCTTGGTTTTCTATTGGCAATATTCCCCAAATCTTCTTTTTTTTACAAACGTTTAACTTAACGCCATAACCCATCCTCTCGATTGAATTTAATACGTTATAGCAAGCCTTGATAGTTCCATATCCTGTTTCCTTCAACTCTTCATCAGGCATGATTATGATTTCAATTTTCAATATAGGTTACCTTGCTGGCCATCTAAAATTTGGATAATAGTTTTGATACACATAAGGCCCGCAACACTGGCCAATTTTCAGCGTCAGCGGAATATTGACCCGCGTGCTGAGTTTGTTATGTGTTTCCTTATAACTCAACAATATCGTCTTTTAGACTCAATACAAAGTTAACAACCTCGTCACACTCTTGCTTTGGGATCATTAGGGATTCCATGGTGGCACCAGCATGCTCCAAAAATACTGACCAATCATTTTCGGAAATTTTCATACCAGAATGAGATGTTTTCATATCTCGGCCCGTATAGTACATCGGACCACCAGTAACAGAACATAGGTAATCAATAAGTAATTGCTTTTCTCTGGCTATGCCGTCCGTACCTCGGTTTTCCCAGAAACGCCCTAAATCAGAATCCGTTTGCAGTCGTGGCAACAATTCACTAACAAATTTTGATATGCCACCATAACCACCAAGACGTTCAAAAAGTGTTTTATCTTTCATTAGTCCTCTCTCCTTTTGTTGTGAGACGTATAACGTGGAGCTTCACCGGCAAAATAAAGCTGCGTCGCTGCGCTTCTCCACTTTATTTTATCCAAGTGCATACGTTTGTCAGTTGTTGATTTGCAAACCTAATTCGTCATCTGATGCCAGCTCTAGTAGAGCAACTGTTTGAACCGCATTTCCAGCAATTCCTCGTATTGAGCCATACATATCCGTTGTATTTAATAAAACTTTATCTATTTGTTTTTCTCGTTTCTTCCATATACTTCGCATTGAACGTTGCTCTGATTCTAAGTCAGATTTCATTTGGGTGAAGCCCTCTACAATCGCTTCAATCTGCAATCTAAATTCATTGCTTGTAAGAAAATCATAAAGCATTCCCATTTTATCACCTTTGTTTTCTTGCATAACAATTGCTGTGCTTATTTGAATAATCGATTCACGTAGAACCGTACAAAGGCCTTTAAACTCATCAAATGAGCAAATCCATACCCATCTTTTAATCCAAGACGTTCCATATCGTTTGGCATAACATCTGTTACTAATACGCCAATATTTGCGTTTTTTTCACGAATATCCATTTTAAACTTTTCAATCCATCCAGGTTGAAACGATTTTGTTCGTTTGCTTTCGTAGTAAATTGTTCCGCAATTCTGATGAGTGCGCGTGTGTACTATTTGAAGGCAATCTGCTCCAAGCTCACCTTTTTTTATTTCTAGAATCACATCTAAAGGAAATTTAGCTACCAACCACTCTTCAATGGCCAATTCTTGCACTTCTCCCTGTGTTTGCATCGAGCCTTGTTCTTGCTTCCGTTTCATTTCCTCAGTTAGCTTTTTTTGGTCTTCTAATTTTTTTTCAAGCTCCCTAAACTTAAGTTCACTCTTATTGCTTTCTTCTTTTTGAATTCTTTCTTTTCCTTCTATCAGTTTTTACTAAGTTCTTTTTCTAACTCTGCTTTTATTGATTCTTCAAATTCATCTTTTTCTCTTTTGAATTTCTCCAGTTCTACTGTCGTCTTATTAAGCTCTTTTATCTTAGAGGATTTTTCATCTAACTCTTCGCGTAATGCGCTAAAAGCGCTTGATTGCTCTTCTTCAGCTTCTGACTTAATTTTTTTCTTCAAAGCTGTTTCTTTTTCATTAATTCCAGCATTGATTTTTAATTATTATCTCTTCATCTTGCTTGCATTTTTCTGCCTCCAGTTTCCTACGATCCTCTGCAAGTTTAGATGATTGGAATTCATACTTTTCTTTTTCTTTTTTTAGCTCATCGTTGTACTTTTCTTTAAGCTGCTCATCGACTTGATGGTACAAAATATCATTGACATCAATTTCTTCGTCACAGTTAGGACACTTTATTATACTTTTCCCCTGACTCATGACTTTTCCTTTTGCTTGTTATTAACGCGAAGATGAGCGTCAGCGACGTCCAGCACGCAGAACGATTGTGCTTGGCTTGTTATTTGTTTTATACATTGTATAAAGTAAATGCACCAATGGCGATAAAGCCAATGCCCGCAACGTAGTGCAAGTATTTTTCGTTTATGTATTCTGATAGCAAACTCCCTGCTAAAACGCCTATGGCTGAAGCTACTATTAATGCAGCCGATGCAGCTATGAATACAGTGTATTTGCTCACCTCCTTGTCGGCAGCAAATAGCATTGTCGCAAGTTGAGTTTTATCACCCAGTTCTGCAATGAATACTGAAACAAATATTGTTAAAAATATTTTCCAATCCATATTCAAATCCTTAGTTTAATTTACACATTTCACTCGAACTCACGGGATTTTACGAAGCACATTGTAGTAATTTTTCGGAATTGTTTCTCTGAGTACATCGCACCAGTAGAATGTCCCACTCAGGTTAGTCTCTGACAATCAACGCAATGACAATGTGCCACATTATTCGGCACACCCTATACTTCATATCTCACTGCTCCGCAAAGTCAGCGACCTCGATGAATTTGTTTAGCGCTCATGAGCAATCCTTTTAGTACGCTGATCTTAATGTATAACGCGAAGCTTGCCGCCGAAAGATTTGAAAATTGGCCTTACGAAACACCTTTTTTGAATCCTATCCCATCGCCTCGCTCCGAGTTAAGGGCGCGACATCACGCAACGGCTCGTATAAAACGCGCTTAAGCGCGTCGAGCTTGACCTACTTGCTATGAATTGTATGGTTATGCCTTGGTCGCTACAACACAATATGATGTAAACGGGGTTCCCTCTTTTTCCAGAGAGCGCACATTTGAAAAGCCTATACTTAACAATAGTTCTACAACTTCATTTAGTGTGTATGTATTAAAAATACTTTTATCAATGGGAAGCCTGCTTATTTGCTCTTTATCTCTTAGTCCTAGCACAAGCTGCCCACCAGATTTTATTACTCGGTATATTTCCATTAGATAGACATTAGGAGGATTCCAGAAATAAATCGTATTTACCGAACATACTCGGTCAAAGGATTCATCAGTGAAATTCAACTTTCCACAATCACCCTTTTGAATTCTTACTCTATTAGCTGCAATATGTTTTTTATTATTTCTAGTCGCCTCATTAAGCATTACATCAGAAAAATCAATTCCTTCGATATGGCCCTGTGTTATGATTGATGCCATTCTATTTATTAACTCTCCAGGGCCAAACCCAACTTCTAACACATAATGAGAAGGCTGAAGTTTAAGCGTCTCTTCTACAAAGCTATTTAGATCCTTGTTCCCTTTTTTAAAAATATTGGCCATCAAAAACCGCCCAATCAAACCAGATGGTTTTCTTGCCTGTAAAGACAGTACTCTTTGAGGCATTAATTTAGCTAAAAACATAATTCATCACACATTATTTTGCGACATATTGAGGACTGCGGATTAACCGCGAGTCATTGAATATTTATTTTAATTAGGGCGTCAGCTTCATCCGCTTGACATACGGCGCAGCCGCGTGAAAGTGTGGTAATCCGCAGTCCCAATATCTGCGAGCGAATTAATGCGAGCGCATATCATCTTAATACATGCACATGATGCTCTGTTACCAGCATACACATTTCAATGATGAGTTCGGTTTTACAAGTTTTAGTTAACTATGAATCGCACGCTCGTCTACTGCAAGTGCGGCTTCATGCATGCCTTCAGCAAGACTTGGATGACCGTGGATAGTACGTGCAAGATCTTCTGTTGAAAGTTCTGCTTCCATCGCCACTACGGCTTCGCTAATCAGCTCGGATGCGCTCGGGCCTATGATGTGCACCCCTAAAATTTGATCCGTGTTTTTATCACCAATAATTTTAATCAAACCTTGGGTATCGCCCATGGCACGTGCTCGACCTAGGGCCATAAATGGGAAGGCGCCTATACGAACCTCTATCTTTTCTTCTTTACATTGTTGTTCGGTTTTACCAGCCCAAGCTATTTCAGGCCAGGTGTAGATGACCCACGGGATAGTATTGTAATTAACATAGCCGGCTTGCCCGGCGAGTTGTTCTGCCAGAGCTACGCCCTCTTCTGA
>JAPUHH010000041.1 GCA_027297825.1 Gammaproteobacteria bacterium | reverse complement strand
TCCCAGGGGGTAATATCCGTTATGGCTCTAAGGAATAAATGCTCAAATTCTCTAGACAGGTCTCTGATAATCTCTTTGCCGGTTTTTCTCTCGGTCAATATCCAGGGTTTATACTTGGCTTCGATAAAACCGCCGAGGGTTTGATACTTTTTTACTTTGGATTGAACACTGGCTATTTTCTTTTCAGTTTGTATGTCTTTGCCCTTTGCAATTTCGCCTAGTTTGATCTTGGCTTGTTTACGGGCTTGATCCGCAGTGATCTTGCCGTCCTTGCCGATGGTGTACTCCCTGCCCACTCCCTTATGCCGGTAGTAGATACAATAGGTTTTAACGCCGCTTGGCAACACCCTAAGAAAGAAACCCGCGAGGTCGGTATCCCAAGCCTTGTAGTACTTAGATCGTGGCGTAGAAGCGCTTACAGAGCGTGTGGTGAGCTTTAATTTCATCGTTCCTGCACAATTCCTGCATGGTTGATATATTGATAGCTACGGCTAGATACAAGTAATTAGAATTTAAACCCTATATTTATAGTAATATTAGCTTAGTAATGTGTCTAGTTGTATCTGGTAGTATACAATGATACGCCAAGTAAACACATATCTTATGTGGGGACATGTTATTTTCTCTTTGTAGTAACATAATAGTGCTTTAGGTAATTAAAAAATTATTTGGCGCCCCAATAACGCACGGGTTTAAGTTTGGTTGACCAAGAGAAAATAGTAGTAAAATGCGATTTATTGGTAATTTGATTAAGTCATTGAAATAATGCACTAAATTCGTATTTATATATTCCTCTAATCACCACAGTTACAGAGATAAAGATGTTTTCGTTGGATAAAAAAATAGAATTGCCGACTCAGGAACAAGCTCTGCCAGGCAGAGATGAGCCTATGCAAGTGCCAGAGCAGCACTATGTAAATGGTAATCGACTTGCGCCACCATTTCCTGAGAATACGGAAATTGCAATGTTTGGAATGGGATGTTTTTGGGGAGTGGAGAAAATCTTTTGGGAGTTGCAAGGTATTTATTCGACTTCTGTCGGTTATGCGAGTGGGGTTACACCGAATCCAACGTATCAAGAGGTGTGTACCGGAATGACGGGCCACAACGAGGTAGTACGTGTTGTGTTTGATCCTAATCTTGTTAGCTATACAAGCTTGCTAAAGCTATTTTGGGAATCCCACGATCCAACACAAGGGATGCGTCAAGGGAATGATGTTGGTACACAGTATCGCTCAGGAATTTATGTATATAGTGAAGAGCAAAAACAACTTGCTGAACGAACACGACAGCAGTATCAGCAAGCACTGCAACAAAAAGGCCATGGATCGATTACTACTGAAATTATTGAGGCGCCCGAATTTTATTATGCGGAGGATTACCACCAACAGTATTTGGCCATGAACCCAAATGGTTATTGTGGGCTAAGTGGAACAGGTGTGTTCCTAGAATTGAAGTGCTCGTAGGTTTATAGAGGTGCGAATCGGTGTGGCTCTCGAGTGTTTATAAAAGCGTATAGGAAATTTGATGAGTACAGATATTGATATAAATAAGCTGCGAAATAACTATCAAACAGTAATGTTAAATAAACAAATAGCAAAAAAAAATCCATTTGCTCAGTTTCAACTCTGGTTTGATGAAGTGCTTGCCTCAGAATTAAGTGAGCCTAATGCCATGAATTTGGCAACGGTTAGTAAAGAAGGTGAAGTTTCTTCCCGCATGGTGTTGTTGAAGACTTTTGATGAAACTGGATTTGTATTTTTCACAAACTATAACAGCAGTAAAGCGCAAGACATACAATCTACGAAGAATGCTGCGATTAATTTTTGGTGGGATATGTTATATAGACAGGTACGGATTGATGGGCGAGTTGAAAAAATTCCAAGAGAAGATTCTGTAGAATATTTTCATAGCCGACCTGTGGGTAGTCAAATTGGTGCAATAGCTTCGCAGCAAAGTCGAGTAATAAAAAACTATACGGCGCTAGAAAAAGAATATCAGCGTTTGGAGCAATACTATAAAAATCAAGAAATTCCTTGTCCTGAGCATTGGGGCGGATATCGTGTGATACCTAAATTATTTGAGTTTTGGCAAGGACGCCCCAACCGATTGCATGATCGTTTGCGCTACACTCAAACTTCAACTGAGGCATGGAGCATTGAAAGACTGTCGCCATAATTAGGGTAGATTTTAAATACTAAGTTTTAATCGTAAAGAATATGCCACTCTGGTGCGGGTTTGATTTTTTCAGGCCAAAAAGTCTTATCTGAATCGTTGGAATTCATTTCCTGACATTTTTTACGTGCTTCACCATACGTCATGGTATCATCCTTGAACTTGCCAGTTTCAAAATCATATTTACGTTTCCACGCAATAATATAGCCTGTGTCTTCGTCACGCCGGACTAAATTTTCTACAGCCATTCTATCTATCTTCCTGGTTATTATTCGAAATATTACATCATAACCGATATTTAATTGTGCCAAATTATTGGTAGACCAGGTTGGGTTAAGCTTATGCAAGACACTAAGGTAACAGTTATCGAGCTATTTCAAAAACTTTTAATAAAAAAGCATACATGAGTGCAACCTCTTTTAGATAATCGAACCTTCCCGAAGCCCCGCCATGGCCGGCTTCCATATTCGTTTTCAGTAGCAATATATTATTGTCTGTTTTTTGATCGCGCAATTTGGCGACCCATTTAGCAGGTTCCCAGTAGGTAACGCGCGGATCGGTAAGCCCAGCGGTGACCAGAATGTTGGGATAGGGCTGCGAAGCGACATTGTCATACGGTGAGTATTCGAAAATGGTTCGGTAATCTTCTTCACTGATTATGGGGTTTCCCCATTCAGGCCATTCTGGAGGAGTTAAGGGTAGGGTGTCATCACACATGGTGTTGAGGACGTCGACAAAGGGCACGTCCGCAATAGCTGCGTTGAATAATTCGGGGCGCATGTTGATAGCTGCGCCGACTAACATTCCTCCAGCAGATCCGCCATGCGCCGCAATGTTTTCAGATCGGGTGTACTGTTCATTAATTAAATACTCGGCGCAGGCTATGTAGTCTTTAAAGGTATTAATTTTATCTTTTAGTTTTCCATTCTTATACCAAGCATAACCTTTTTCCATACCACCACGTATGTGTGCAATCGCATAGACAAACCCTCTGTCCACTAATGAAAGGCGCCCGGTTGAAAAACTAGCGGGCATCGAACTGCCATAAGAACCATAGGCATACAACAACAGTGGAGCACTTCCATCTAAGGGGGTGTTTTTTTTGTATAATAAAGAGATGGGTATTTGTTGCTTATCTTCAGCCGTTGCAAATAACCGGCGGGTTATATATGCATCCTTGTCATGGCCGCTGGGTATTTCCTGTTGTTTTATTAAAGTTCGTTTGCGGCTAGGGATGTGGTAGTCAAATATCTGTGTAGGCGTAGTCATCGAGGTGTAAGAGAAACGCAAATTGTCTGTATCAAATTCATATCCAGGAATTAGATTCAATTCAAATGCTTCTTCTTTAAACTCGATGCTGTGTTCATGGCTAATGGTATCTTGTCCGAATTCAGCAATGACAATTCTTGGTAAACCATTCGTACGCTCTGAGCGCACGAGATAATTTTTAAACAGATAAATTCCTCTCAATAAAGTTCCTGCTGGCGGCACGTATAGATCTTTCCAGTTTTTTTTGCTGGTGTTATGCAAAGAAGTTTGCATAATTTTGTAATCTTCTGCGCCATCTTTGTTGGTGATAATGCAAAATATTTCATCATGATCAGAAACTTCGTATTCAATTCCAGATTCTCGTTTTGCAAATAGTTTTGCAGCCTGATCTGGTTTTTGAGCATTGATAATGTAGATCTCGCTGGTTACATGATTGTGTGCTGAGATTAATATATAGTTATCCGATTCAGTGCTATCCAGTGAAACAAAGAAGCCTGGGTCTTGTTCTTGGTAGACCATAGTGTCTTGACTGATATCATCACCCAGTAGGTGTCGAAACACTTTGTCGGGGCGATGGTTTTTGTCTAACGTAGTATAAAAAAGTGTACGGCTATCTTGCGCCCAGACAAATTCACTTTGAATATTCTTTATCTGATCAGTCAGTACTGCATTGTTTGCAATGTCAATCGTGTACAAGGTATAGAATTCAGAGCCCTTTGTGTCGGCGCTGTATGTGAAATAACGATGATCAGGGCTGTGTCCAGCATCGCCAATATCAAAGTAACTAAATTCCTTTGCTACCTTGTTGCCATTGAGCAATATTTCTTCTTGTTTGGGTGTGTTGCTGTGATAACGGCAGTAGATGGGGTACTGCTGGTTCTTTTCAAAGCGCACATAGTAGTAATAGTCCCCATCTTTTTCTGGCGCCGAACTATCGTCTTCTTTGATGCGTGCACGCAACTCTGAATATAAAGTTTCTTGCATCTGGGTTGTATCACTGAGTGCAGCTGCTAAATAGCTATTTTCCGCTTCAAGATACTCCCGAATGTCGTTAGACAATTGCGCGGGGTCTTGCATGACCGTTTGCCAGTTTGGATCTTTCATCCACGCATAGTCATCTGTGCGTGTGTGACCATGTAGGGCCAATGTGTGTGGTTTTTTCTTAGCAATGGGTGGGTTATTTGATGAAGTAGTCATATTGTCAGCGGATGCGATTATTAAAATGTTCTCAATACAGTCCTTGTATTGAGGTTTTATGAGTCTGTGAATTATTTTGTATAGGGTTCTATACGT
>JAPUHH010000040.1 GCA_027297825.1 Gammaproteobacteria bacterium | reverse complement strand
GTTGACCAATTACCTCCTTTGATGTATAACCAAATATGTGTTCAGCTCCTTTATTCCAGAATAAGATCTTTTTGGTTTCATCAGAGGTGATGATTGCATCATTTTTTGAGCTGCATATGACTTGAAACCTTTTGTTTTGTTCTTGAATCAGAGACTCAATTTCACTTTTTTTAGAAATATTTGAGTTAGTGATTGAATCGTAATGATTTGTGTCTTTATTTGAATCCTTCTCAGCCATATTCTGTTTAGTCTGTAGTTATTTCGACCAGCTTTATGAGGTCGGTTTTTATTGTGCCTAACGACCCAGATATGGCACGTGCCTCTGGCAATTTGTTGGTATCTTGTAAGCTAGAGGATTTGCACTTCACTTTCAAGTAGCTAATTGGAGGCATGTGATATATCGTTTGTTAGGCGCTATTACTGTTTTGAATCCGCACTCAATTGGGGTTTTTTGTGGCAAAAAGACTGAATATTTTAAAAATACTATATTGCTATAATGTAACTAATTTTTCCCAACATGATTCCACGAATTTTAGCAACCATTCTTTTCTTGGTAAGTTTCATCTCTTTAAATGCTCAAGACCAGGTATATGAATTCAGAACATATGAATTAGAGTTTTTCAGGCCAGCTGACGTTTTACACAACTATTTTGAGCAAGCACTCATACCGGCACTTAACCGCCAGGGAATAAATAATGTTGGAGCCTTTGAAGAAACTGGGGAGGCTTTGCCCAAGAAGATCTATTTGCTCATCACCTATGAAAATTTACTGGCCTATCAGGCAGCTATTGACGCATTAGCCAATGACGAACAGTATCAGAAAGATGCAAAGCCTTATCTGACAGCCTCACCAGAATCTATACCTTACAATAAAATATCTGTCAATCTCATCCTTTCTACGACAGGTTTTCCCAAACTCGTGAAACCTGCCGTTGATGCTGAACTTTTTGAGCTTAGGATATACGAGAGCTACAATGAGGACGCGCTTAGAAGAAAAATCAAAATGTTTAATGATAGTGAGTTTGGGATCTTCAAAGATGTGGGGCTTCCAACGGTGTTCTTCGGGTCCAATATAGCCGGAGACCAAATGCCGTGCCTGACTTATATGCTAGCCTTCAAAAACAAGGCTGCACATGCTGAAGCCTGGTCTAAGTTTGTCGCGCACCCTGAGTGGCAGCGGATTGTAAAATTAGAAGAATACACTAATGCTATGAATGACATCACTCGTGTATTCCTAAAATCTCTGCCCTATTCTCAGTTGTGAAGCTCTAACCGTTAATTTCTACAAACAAGTTTTAAACAAATCAGTTCGAGCAGGCTATTCCGACAAATGTTTTATGAATTACTTTGCGCCTAACGGTGAGTATATGCGCAGTGCGACTGTTTAAAGAGCATTATCGCATATACAGTGTTGGCAGGTCGTTTTCTATTTATATCTCTCCAAAGATTCCATTAACAATTGTTTTGGATCTTCTTTCAGGTTTTGGTAGCTCCAGAATCCATATATTTCATCGAAGTCAATTTCTTTTACCTTATCCCGAATTCTTTCCACTTCAGCAATGGGCAATGGAATTATATTGGGGTAACTATACATAACAGAAAAGTGCTTCAAGCTCAAAGATAGGTAGAAAGTATCGCCACATAATATCGTACCCTTTTCGGATAAAGTAGGGATGCGTAGGATGCTACTTCCTAGGAAGTGACCACCTATTCGTATCAATTCTATACCATCCCATAATTCGATTCCCTCGCCTGACCAATAATGAATTTCATTTGTGCCGTTGACCACAAAGTCCTTTTCAGTTTCTGGCAGATAAATAGGGCAGTTAAATGTTTTCGACCATTCTTTCATATTGCTATAATAATGTGGATGAGATATTGCCATCCCTTTTAGTCCGCCATTTTGAATAATGAAATTTCTGACTTCACTGTCTAATAATGGAATACAATCCCATAGAATATTCCCGTTGTCTGATACGACAAATATTGCTCGTTGACCGATGCCAAAAGTAGGTTTAATGAGGAATTCGTAGAGGTGAGGCTTCAGCTGTTTAATTTCTACTTTGTGATTACTTATCAATGTTTTAGAATTTGTCCACTTTTGACCATCCAAAGGGACGTATTGCCGGTCGTCTTCGCAAATTATACAATTATTTTCTTTGTAATCATTTGGATATTTAGTTCCGCACGTTGCACATATTTTAGATAGCTCATTCATATTTATTTTTTTATAATGACTGCCAACGGTCTCGTATAAACGCAGTAGCGGTTTTTACTACTAACTTTTCGGTTTATAACTGACCTTTATTTTATTCATTTACTTTCGATTTTATACTATAACCGTTATTGTATTTATACATTGTTAGGCACTGCCTTTTACTACACTTTTTATGGATTCCACCAATTTGTCCATATCATTCGCATCGTTGTAAACATTAGCAGAAATTCTGACGGCTGTACCACGCAATGACGCATAAAGCCTATTTTTTACAAATTCGTTTTGCAATTGTTCTAAATCAGTCGA
>JAPUHH010000004.1 GCA_027297825.1 Gammaproteobacteria bacterium | reverse complement strand
GGACCATTTTTGTTACTTTTAGACCAGCCTCAATACTTTAGCCTTGTTGCTAACCGACTGTAACATAAGGGCTTTATTTTATCGGATGCGATGATCCAAAAACACATTTATCGATATACTTTAGGTTATTGATCAGTGATTTAAGCTGTTTGGTAAGGAGCAAAATCCAGCATAAGTTTGTAACCCCCAAGACATGCTTGGGAGAAAGATTAACTATTATATATAAATGAAAGATATGGATATGAAAAAATCGACAAGGCTGTTAAAGGTTTATTTGTAGCTGGAGCACTGCTTGCTGTAGGTAGTTCATTTGCTGCAACTCAAGGAACTTTGGGTGGCACCTCAACAGGTGATATCGATATCACTGTAACTGAAAAAATACTCAAGGCATTGACACCGTGGTGAATGAAACCTTAGCGGTGTGCGGAACCGTTGTAGCAGGTATTGCATTAATCATGCTTATTCCATTAGCGATGATGCAAGAGTTGTCAGTGAACGAGATAGCTTGTATCGAGGGGCTTTATGCGACATCGCAAATACATGGAGAGGGCAGCAAACTTTACAAGGCCCAATGTTAGTGGGCCCGTTTGTAGAGAAGCACGTCAACAAAGAGACCACTACAGATGAGCAAGGTAAAGAAAAAGTAAAAACGAAGTCCAAGTATGTAACAAAATATGCAGTGAATTTACCTAAGACATTAAATATTGATGTCGACCTATCTGAGCAGCACCGTAAACGAGGTATCTGTAAGCCCTTAGTGTACAAAGCGGATACTTCACTTGCGGGAAGTTTTGATATGCTAAATATTGAAAGTTTATCCGACCATATGCACCGCATTGATTGGAATAACGCTGGCATTATTTTATTTAGTGTTATTATAAATTGTGGAGCACACTTTTTTCTTGCTACTTACTTTATCGCCGCGTTGATTAATATTGGTTTGATAACTTCTTACACCGCAGTTGCACTTAAAGTTCGATCTAAAGCAGGCTTTATGTACTGTTAGTAGCCTTATGCCGTATTGTATTCGTTGCTGCAGCTGGAAGACTATGCGCTATTAATGGGCGCGATGCTGTTATTATCTGTGCTGATGTATGTAACACGTAATCTGCGTGTGAATGCACCAAAATCTACATTGTGAAGGTAGGTAAATTAAGTACAATGCGCTTGTTTCTGTTGTTTGATTTCTAGGCTGGCTTGAACTTTTTATGTTATGCACGCAGCCTTCTAACTCACTCAATATAATTTTATCTAATTCATGGGAGTATGTAATGAACCAGATGGGAAAAGCATTTAGCATTTTAGTTTTACTTTTTTTCACCGCAGTAAGTTATGCAGGTGATGCAGAAGCCGGAAAGACTAAGTCAGTAACCTGTGCAGCATGTCATGGCGGAGCGGGGATTAGTCCTGTCGGTACCTTCCCAACTTTAGCGGGCCAAAAAGAACAATATTTAATAACACAGATTACAGCATTCAAGGATGGCACGCGAGAAAGTGCGCAAATGGCACCCATGGTGTCAGGACTATCAGACGAAGATATTGCTAATCTTGCAGCTTATTACGCTTCTCTAGGGTGTAAATAATTTTACCAGCCAAAACATGTATTAAATATTTGGCGGGTAATGTCACATTGGTGAATAGCGTAGCCCGCCAGCAACGATCAGTACGATAATTCCTAAAAATAGATTAATTCCCACAGATTTTCTAATTTGCGCGAGGTGTTCGCTGGCGACCTGAAAGTTTTCTTGCTTCACGGTTTTTCGCAAGCGCATGTAAGGCACAAAAAATACGTGCAAGAATATTAAGATCATAATAATGCCGATCACTTGCATGACGTGTACATGCCAATGCACGCGTGCCATGCCACCATAGTGAGCGAAGATAATCCAATAGCCCGTGGCGGGTAATGCGATGATGCAAATCCACACCCAGAAAAAGAAGCTGGCCAAAGATTTTCGCCATAACTTTAACCGCTGTGGTGCTTCAAGAAGTTTTGCTGCGGCAGGACGTAAAGCTGTATAGGCAAAGAACATTCCTCCCACCCAGATTACAGCAGCAAGAATATGTCCAGCTATGGCCGCTGGTAGATAATAAGGTTGTAAATCCATTTTCTATGTTCTCTTAATAGTATTTAGACAAGGCGGCGGTGGAGAATGCATGAGCTAAAGTTTACTGGAACTTAGCTGCAAATTATACGTTTATACGTTAAAGTGCGGTGGCATTACACCTGAGCATTGTTAAATTATGTTAGCCGATTGGATTGCCCCCTCGATATTATCAGCAGATTTTGCGCGTCTTGGTGATGATGTCAATGCGGTGCTGGATGCTGGAGCAGACATCATCCACTTTGATGTGATGGATAATCACTATGTGCCGAATTTAACTTTTGGCCCAGTAATTTGCAAAGCCTTGCGAGGTCATGGAGTGCAAGCTCCTATCGATGTCCACCTAATGGTCAAGCCGGTTGATCGACTCATTACCGAATTTGCAGCCGCCGGTGCTAGCTACATCACTTTTCATCCTGAAGGCTCGGAACATATTGATCGCAGTTTGCAATTGATCCGTGATCAAGGCTGTAAGGCGGGCTTGGTATTCAATCCTGCTACGCCTCTGGGCCAACTAGAGTACGTAATGGATAAAATCGATATGGTGTTGCTGATGTCAGTCAATCCTGGTTTTGGCGGGCAAAAATTTATACCCGCGATGTTAGATAAGCTTAAAGTCGCGAGAAAATTGATTGATCAATCGGGCTTACCAATTCGCCTGGAGATTGATGGCGGTGTGAAGATTGATAATATTGAGGAAATCAAAGCCGCAGGTGCAGATACATTTGTTGCGGGTTCTGCAATATTTAATACACAAGATTATGTGGGCACTCTCGCGAAAATGCGTGAGCAGTTGTCTAGCGTAGCTGCAACAACATCTTAATTTAGAAATATCTTGGTTACCTCTTCTCTAGCACAGACGCGTTGCGTGTTGTTTGATCTGGATGGCACCTTAGTGGACAGCGCTCCAGATATAACGATCAGTCTCAATTTGATGTTAGAAGAATTAAGTATTTCTAGTTGTAGTTTAGCGCAGGCTAGAGATTGGATGGGTAATGGAGCGGGGCGATTAATCAAACGTGCGTTAACAGGGCAAGTTGATGGCGAGCCATCTGCAGGTTTATTTCAACGCGCACACAAGTTATTCCTCGAGTTCTATGTGCAACACATATGCGAAGAAAGTATGATTTTTCCAGGTGTCGTTGAGGGTTTAAACCAGTTACGAGACCGTTCTTGTGTATTAGCGCTGATAACCAATAAGCCACGGGTTTTTGTGCCACAGCTATTGCAAACATTAAAACTCGATGATTATTTTGCGTGCGTGAGCTGTGGCGATGACTTGCCCGTGAATAAGCCAGATCCTATGCAATTATACAAAGTGATGGAGGGGCTAGGATTCCAAGCATCGCAGGCCCTCATGGTGGGGGATTCTGCCAGTGATATAAATGCCGCCAAAGCTGCTAACGTTACGTCTTTTTGTCTGCGTTATGGGTATCATCAGGGTAAAGGAGTTGATGCTTTGGGGGCAGACTATATAATCGACTCTGTTACAGAAATTGCAGACAATATTCAACAAGCAGCTTAATGGACCTATTTTCTATGTTTTTCTCTATGCAGCAAGGATGGGCTGGGTATTTTAGTTGGCGTTGCTAAATCAACGTTTCACCGAATTGCTCGTTTTCCTTATATAAAGACATGGAGATAGCATGGACACCTCTTATTTTGATGCGCTGAAAGAACAAGGCTATTCCTATATCCCGCTTGTGCGTGAAGTATTAGCCGATCTCGATACCCCTTTAAGCGCCTACTTAAAACTTGCTGATCAACCCTATACCTATTTGTTTGAATCGGTTCAGGGCGGAGAGAGATGGGGTCGGTATTCTATTATTGGCTTATCGTGTGCGGAACGTATAAAAGTATTTGGTCATAAAATCGTACATGAGCAAGGCGAAGTTGAAATAAATTCAACTGAGGCGAAAGATCCACTCGCATGGGTGCAAGATTTTCTGCATCAGTTTAAGGTGCCCGGCATTCCTGAGCTACCGCGTTTTACCGGTGGAATAGTGGGTTACTTTGGTTACGAAACCGTGCAATACATTGAACCCCGATTAGCCAAAAGCGCAAAAGCGGATGTTTTGCAAACACCTGATATTTTTCTCATGGTGTCCAAAGAACTGATCGTGTTTGACAGTTTAAGCGGCAAAATATTTTTGATCGTGCATGTTGATCCCAAGCAGGAGCAAGCGCAGCAAAAAGGTCAGCAGCGTTTAGAAGAACTGGTAGAACTTTTGCAGCAACCCTTGCCAAAAACAACATCAGGTAAATCACAAGCTTCAGCCATTAATTTTGTTTCAGAGTTTTCTGAGGAAGCCTATAAGCAGGCAGTCGATCAAACGCGAGGATACATTCGTGAAGGCGATGTTATGCAAGTCGTATTGTCACAACGACAAAGCACTGAATTTACTTGCCCACCTATTAATCTGTATCGAAGTTTGCGTAGTCTAAATCCATCTCCTTATATGTATTTCATGAATATGGGGGATTTTCACATTGTGGGCTCATCTCCAGAAATATTAGTGCGGCTGGAAGAAGGTGAAGTGACCGTAAGACCTATTGCCGGCACGCGGCCAAGAGGCAAAGATCATGCCCAAGATAAAGCGTTGGAAAAAGAACTACTGGAAGATCCTAAGGAGTTAGCAGAACATTTGATGTTAATCGATCTTGGTCGCAACGATGTGGGCCGAGTAGCTAAAACCGGATCCGTTGAACTGACAGATAAAATGATCATAGAACGTTATTCACACGTCATGCATATCGTTTCAAACGTAACCGGCCAATTAGAAGACTCTTTAGATGCTATCGATGTAATCAGGGCAACTTTTCCGGCTGGTACGGTGAGTGGTGCGCCTAAGATCCGTGCGATGGAAATTATTGATGAGTTTGAGTCGGTGAAAAGAGGGATTTATTCGGGTGCAGTAGGTTATATTTCATGGAATGGAGATATGGACACCGCGATTGCAATCCGCACTGCCGTGATTAAAGATCAAAAACTCTATATTCAAGCCGGTGCTGGAATTGTGTATGACTCCATTGCAGAAAAAGAATGGGAAGAAACCAATAATAAAGCAGGTGCGATGGTGAAAGCAGCCTCTTTAGCGCAATCAATAAATTGATTACGCCGTTATATCCACAAACATAATATTATAAAACACTACCATGATTTTAATGATCGACAATTATGACTCGTTTACCTATAACCTGGTTCAGTATCTGGGTGAAATAGGTGAAGAGGTAAAGGTCGTGCGCAATGACCAAATTGGCATTAATGAAATTAAAGCATTGCAACCGGATCATATTGTTATTTCCCCCGGGCCTTGTACGCCGAATGAAGCAGGTATTTCTTTAGAAACTATTACAGAACTCGGTGGCGAGATTCCAATTTTGGGAGTTTGTCTCGGGCACCAAAGTATTGGCCAGGCTTATGGTGGGAAAATCATCAGAGCGAAAGAAGTGATGCATGGCAAAACTTCTATGGTGCATCATAAGAATTCACATGTTTTTGAAAAATGTGACAACCCTTTTATAGCCACTCGATATCATTCTCTGGTAATCGAAAAAGACAGTATTCCAGACTGTTTAGAAGTTACTGCGTGGACCCAATCAGATTCAGGCGAACTGGATGAGATTATGGGGGTTAGGCATAAGCAGCTTGCAGTAGAAGGCGTGCAGTTTCATCCTGAGTCGATTCTGACGGATTATGGACATCACTTGCTTACTAATTTCGTGCGTCAAAATAGCCAATAAAATAAAGTATTTTGGACATTCAACAAGCCATTCAAGTGATTATAGAAGGCCATGATCTAACTACCGATCAAATGACGGGCGTGATGCGTGCGGTGATGTCGGGTGAAGCGACACCTGCACAAGTCGCTGGTTTTTTAGTGGCCCTACGCATGAAGGGTGAGGCCATAACAGAACTGACTGCGGCAGCGGCTGTGATGCGAGAGCTTTCCTCAAAAGTAAAAGTGCCTACAAAAAACCTAGTTGATACCTGCGGCACCGGGGGAGATGCCAAAGGCACCTTTAATATTTCAACGGCAACTGCATTTGTAGTGGCCGCTGCTGGAGGCCGAGTCGCGAAGCATGGTAATCGCTCTGTATCGAGTAAAAGTGGCAGTGCCGATTTATTAGAGACTGCCGGCGTCAATCTGCAATTAACACCTGTGCAAGTTGCGCGTTGTATTGAAGAAGTGGGTATTGGATTTTTATTTGCGCCCGCACATCACAGTGCTATGAAGTATGCCATAGGGCCGCGCAAAGAATTAGGGGTACGCACGATGTTTAATTTATTAGGACCTTTAACTAATCCCGCTAATGCGCCGCATCAAGTGCTAGGTGTATTTGGTGCGGAATGGTTGGAGCCCTTAGTCAAGGTGCTGCAGTCACTTGGCAGCCAGCATGTGCTGGTAGTAAATGCTCAGGATGGCTTGGATGAAATTAGTATTGCTTGTGCAACAGAAGTAGCAGAGTTAAAAGATGGCGTGATATCACGCTATCAAATTACCCCGCAACAGTTTGGGGTTCAGCCAAGTAAACTGGATGACATCATTGTTCAAGATGCTACTCAAAGTATGCAGCTAGTACAGAGAGTATTTAATAATCAAGCAAGCGCGGCACTCGATATTGTAAAATTAAATGCGGGCGCAGCACTCTATGCATGTTACCGAGCAGAATCCATTGAAACTGGTGTTGAGCTAGCCGCTGCAGCCATTGCCGGTGGCAAAGCGCAAGAAAAGTTTAGCCAATATATCGAATTCACAAACTCTTTCAAATAAGCAACCTAAGTATGACAGACCAAGCAGAAATTCTTACTAAGATCCTAGAGCACAAAAAAAATGAACTGGTAGAACGTAAACTACACGTTCCACTGGGAAAAATGCAAGAAATGGCTGATGCCGCGCTAAGTCCAAGAGGGTTTGAGCGTGCATTGCGTAGTGCGCAATTAGCCAAACGTCCAGGTGTTATTGCTGAGATTAAACGTGCATCGCCAAGCAAGGGTATCATTAGAGAGAACTTTAATCCTATGATGATCGCTGCGAGCTATCAATATAATGGAGCGACTTGTATTTCAGTGCTAACCGATAGTGAGTACTTTAAGGGCTCCTGCACAATTTTAGAGTTGGCGCGTAAAACCTGTTTTGCACCCATTCTGCGTAAAGATTTTATTATTGATACATACCAAGTCTACGAAACACGCGCAGTAGATGCAGATTGTTTATTATTGATTGTTGCAGCATTGGAAGACGATCAAATGGCAGAGCTTTATATGCTTGCAAAAGAATTGCGCCTGGATGTATTGGTTGAAGTGCATGATGATCAAGAGCTAGAGCGTGCGCTAAAATTAGAGCCTACCCTTATTGGAATTAATAATCGAAATTTAAACACCTTTGAAACCAATTTAGATACAACCTTAAATTTATTGCCTAAAATTCCAGGCATCTGCCATGTGGTAACCGAAAGCGGCATACACACTAAAAAAGATATCGCCAAGATGACAAATAACGGTGTGAATTCATTCCTTGTTGGCGAGGCTTTTATGGCGGCGAAAAACCCAGGTGAAAAACTGAAAGAGTTATTTTTCTGAGTGGTGAAAATATTGAATGACCGTTTCTAACCGAAAGCAGTAACTTAAAAAATAATATGTATTGAATACTTAAGTTGGGCCCAATTGGTTTACGCATCAGATTGGGCCGGTCATATAGAATGCAAATACTTTTCAATGGTTGAAGAACAGCTATGTTTAAAAATCTTTTTGATTTATTAGGTGTGGAGTCGCAAGTCGTCAGTCATAAAGAGCGTATTATTTCAGGGGTAGGTGCGTTTTTAGGAATCTTCATTGCTTTTATAATTAGCCGTCAGTTTGTCGGCGACCTAAATTCAATAATAATTGCAGCATCGATGGGTTCTTCAGCAGTGCTACTGTTTGCTGTGCCGCATGGTAGTTTGTCTCAACCATGGGCATTATTGGGAGGCACACGCTGTCTGCAATTGTAGGCGTTGCGTGTGCACAGTTAATTGAAAATCAATTATTAAGTGCATCCATTGCCGTAGGTGCTGCTGTTACGGTAATGTATTATGCGCGGTGCATTCATCCGCCCTGGTCTAATCCAATACAGTCCTGTATAATCCAAGAAGGTGTTGAATATCATAGCTTATACAAGGGTTTTAATCCAATACTGTCCAATTCAACATGCTAGAATCCGAATGTGAAACGTATATAGAAACGTATATATAGAAACGTATATAGAAACGTGTACAGGAAAGCATACAAAGATGCCTAAGACGGTTAATCGTTTAACTGCACTCAAGGTTCAAAAGCTAAAGAAACCCGGCTGGTACGCCGATGGGGGCGGCCTATACCTACAAATCAGCCCGTCTGGATCAAAGTCTTGGGTATTTCGCTATGTATTGCATAGCAGAGAACATCGACATGGGCTTGGATCATACGAAACCATCAGCTTAATTAAAGCCAGACAATATGCCGAAGAATGTCGAGTGCTAAAAAAAGAAGGCATTGATCCTATTCAATTCAAACGAGCGAAAAATGCTGAAACTGCATTAAAGGAAGCCAACA
>JAPUHH010000039.1 GCA_027297825.1 Gammaproteobacteria bacterium | reverse complement strand
GGAGCTTTTCGATCATTCAAAAACAAGTTTGCATGCTTGTTAAGGTCAAAAGCGCCCAAGAGAGGTTTTTTAAATCGGCCAAATAGTTTTTTCAATGGCAATATGTCACGCGTAAATACTAGCTCTTGGTAACGGCTGGCGTCTTCACCTACATCTTGTAGCAAGCGATTTATATCTTGATGCTCATCATAGAGAATGATGGTTAAAACTTCCCAGCCAAAGGTAGATTTACTCTTATGCGTAATTAGTTGCATAAGTTCGGCTAATGAGCTGCAACTTAATAAGCGTAATTCTAAGCTTTGAAATTTTCGTAGTGTTTTTTCATTCCTGCGTGCGTCATGTATTAACGATTCAAGTTTGCTGCGTAAGGAATCAATATCTGTAATGACTTCTTCTTTTGCACTTGGCACAGTTGTCATAAATATATCACTATTGTAATTGCTTTAAGCCTTCAATAGGAACGGGAGAGCCCATGGCATATCCTTGTGCGTAATCCACTCCAAGTTCGCGTAACATTTCTACGACTTCATCGCTTTCTACGCACTCTGCAATGGTGCCAATGCCCATGATGTGCCCAACTTGGTTAATGGCTTCGACCATTGCATGGTCTATCGTGTCATCAATCATGTCTTGTACAAAGCTGCCATCGATTTTTAAATAATCTACAGGTAAGTTTTTCAAATATGCAAATGATGAAAGCCCACTACCAAAATCATCTAGTGCAAATCGGCAGCCAACTTTTTTCAATTCTAAAATTAGCTGGCTGACATGGTCTAAATTACTGATTGCTGCAGTTTCTGTAATCTCAAAACAAATTGTGGCCGGATCAATTTTGGTTGAATCGATTTCACCTTTAATGAAATCTAGTAATGAATCATCATTTAAGGAGTTGCCAGATAAATTGATCGCAATTTGTACGCCGGAGTCTTTGCCGAAAATATCGTTATAGCTATGGAATGCAGTACGTATTACCCAGCGGTCGATGTTTGACATTAATCCATAACGCTCTGCAGCAGGAATAAAGCTGGCAGGCATAATAAGATCACCTTGTGGGTCTGTTAGGCGTATTAATAATTCGTAATGTAAAGATTCCTTTTTCTTCGGTGACAAGGCGACGATAGGCTGACAATAAATTCGAAAACGATCTTCTTGTAATGCACCTGTAATACCAGCTGCACGCATCATTTCTGTATGGCGTCTGGTGAGTTCGTCATCTTCTTTTCTATAGATATGCATGGTGTTGCGGCCATGGTCTTTGGCAGTGAAGCATGCAAGTTCTGCGCGAGTTAGCATTTGTGCTGGATCTTGTGAATTCTTATCAATAGAGATAAGTCCAATGCTTAACCCAATTTCAAATTGTTGATCCTGCCAAGTAAACCTAGCACTACGAATTGTATCGATGAGTTCTTGTGCGATAGCTCGCGCATGTTCGATAGTTGTATTGATAAGTAACAAGCTAAATTCATCACCGCCTAGACGCGCAAACACATCTATACTACGCATGTGGTGTTGCATTTGTTCAGCAGCTTGTTTGAGAATGGCATCTCCAGCCGTGTGGCCGGCTTGAGCATTAATAACTTTAAATTGATTGAGGTCTAAATAGCACAACACGTGTTGAACATCATGTGTGTTTGCGCTGGTGAGTGCATTATCTAAACGGCTTTCAAATTCTTGTTTATTTAGTAATCCGGTTAACGAGTCGTGTGAAGCCTGATGCGTAATTTCTTGCGTAAGTCGTTTTGTTTCTGATGCGTCTTTGAAGATTAATACTAAGCCACCGGACTCAAGATTTAATGTGCTACTGGGTGAAAGTGAAAGCTCGATTGGATGTTCGTTATTAAAGCGATCTATTAGCACTAAACTGGCGTTAGTTTCTATTGGTTTGCCAGACTGCAAACAGTCTTTGCCGAGATTAGTGATTCGTTCTCTTGTATTTGTGTCTATAAGTTTGAATACACCGTCAAGAAATATGCCTTTTGCTTCATAGCTCGGCCATCCAGTTAATCCTTCGGCAACAGGGTTCATGGATTCTATATTGCATTCATTATCCGTTGTAATAACGCCATCTTTAAGTAATTTTAGTGTAATTCGATTGCGTTGTTTTTCTTGTTCTAATTTAATATCCGCAAGCGCACTTTTTGTGATGTCTTGTAAAATTAAATTAATGATGTAGTGCTGATCCTGATATTCTGTGAAAGCAGAAACACGGAAATACCTTGCCAAGCCAACTGCATCAATCGCTTTAATATTACGAGGAAGCTTTTGGTCCTCATCATCACATGTATTGATAATGTGGTGCAGCTTTATAAGTTCAACTTGTTCAAAGATTAATGATAAAGGTGTGCCTAATGAGTCTTGCTCATGTAGGTTGAGCATTGATGCCGCAGGTGCGTTTAGCTCAAGAATTGTATCTTCATCATCTATGCAAATTAGTCCAATAGATGCTGTTTCCAGCACAGTGTCTAACTTGTTATCTGAGATAGGCGTAGGCGTAGGCGTAGGCGAAGGCAGAGGATTATTTTGATTCGTTATTTGGTTGCTATCGAGTTCTATAACATTCTCGTTGCTATTTATAGAATCAACTGCATTTTTTAATGCCGGAGGTAGTTCTTTGATTTTTGCAGTTGACCATAATTCAATGCCTTTAATTAAATTAGGCGAATCTTTAATGCTTATATTGAGTGCGTCAAAATCGGCTGGTTTACGCAACAGGAATATTTTTATGTTTGAGTCATGTTCTTGTATCCAACTCGCGACTCTTAAAGGCTCTTCCATGTGATGCCCTAGAACAATCACTTTGCTATCAATATGACCTTCATTGAGAATGTCAGTAAGCTGCCCTTCATTCGCAAGATTTGAAATTGCAAGGGGTGGGGGGGTGTGACGGCATAGATACGTCCACAAATCCTTGCCGACATTAACTAAAGAAACCTTTACAGCCATGTTGGTAGAATCTTCGGATTCGCTTTTTTCACCTTTGTGCCTGGTGCGTAGTCTATGGTCGACCTGTTTTTCGATTGTGCGAATCACGTGTTAAACAAATCTTCCTGTGAGCCAGTTTTCAAGTATTTACGAATCCATTTGCGTACTAAGCGTGAAGCACTATCATCATCGGACTTTGCTTGGCGCATAAATTCATCACGCAAATCTCTCGAAATCCTGACTTGCAGCAAGGCTGAATTTTGAGTCTGTTTGTCTTTTGGCTGTGTCATATAATTATCATTGGAAAATCATGATAATAGTATGACAAATTTCACATAACTATACAAAAAAAGTGGTTTGAGAAGTTTATGGAACGTATTGATAAATAAAGCGACTGGATTGAAGAATAGGTCATATTGTTGAATATTTTGGCGTTTAAGGTAGCTTATGGTTAGGGGGAGTGTTTTTGGTGTTTTACCTATTACCTGATTTAAATATAAGTAAGTTATTAAATGCTTATTAATATAAAAAATACATGTAAGCTATTGAATAATATATCGAAAGTAATTTAAAGCTCATTTATTGGGCATAATCTGCAGGATGTGTGGCCTCTATGGATAATTTGTATCGATTATTGAATATCATGAAAACTTTGCGGGATCCGGAGCGCGGTTGCTTATGGGATCAGCAGCAGACTTTTGCTTCGATAGTTCCATATACGATTGAAGAGGTTTATGAAGTGGCCGATTCGATTGATCAGCAAGATTATTCTCAGCTAAAAAATGAGCTTGGAGATTTACTTTTGCAGATTGTGTATTACACGCAAATGGCGCGAGAGCAGAATTTATTTAATTTTGATGATGTTGCAAAAAGCATCAGTGATAAGCTGGTGCGTCGACACCCGCAGGTGTTTGATGATCAGCTTAATGCGAAGGTTGCAGATTGGGAAGAGCTTAAGCAGACTGAGCGTGCAGAAAAATCTCAATATGAAAATAACAGTTTATTGAGTGATATACCTATGGTGATGCCTCAATTGTTGCGTGCTAAAAAAATACAAAAGTGTGTTGCAACAGTTGGGTTTGATTGGCAGGAAGTCAAAGAGGTGTTGCACAAAGTTGAAGAAGAACTTGTTGAAGTTAAAGAGGTGATGAATGCACAAGATCAAGCATCTGAATTGAAACAGGCTAGATTAGAAGAAGAGCTTGGAGACTTGCTTTTTTCTGTAGTGAATCTTAGTCGACATTTAAAAGTTGATGCTGAAGAGGCATTACGCAAAGGTAATGGTAAATTTATTCGACGCTTTGAGCATCTAGAAAATAAATTGGCCGCTCAAGGGAAAGAACTTAAGAAGTGCGATTTGGAAGAGATGGAAACGGCTTGGGAAAATGCTAAATTGGAAGTGGGTTAAAAGTAGCTATCTGCGCGCGGCATATTACTCAAATCGCATTGAGTAGTCTACAGCTTGAATATGTTTAGTGATTGCGCCTATTGAAATAAAGTGCACACCTGTTTTAGCGATTTCACGAATGTTATCTAGTGAAATATTGCCTGAAGCCTCTAACTTTTTTCTATTTTCATTAACATTCACGGCAGCTTCTAGTTCGGACAAAGAGAAATTATCAAGCAGGACGGTATCGGCTTCTGTTTTAATCGCCTCTTTAAGCTGCTGTTTGGTTTCTACTTCAATTTCTAATTTTAGTGTAGGGAAGTCTTGTTTTGCTAGCGCCACTGCTTTTTTGATTGAGCCGGCTGCAGTAATATGATTTTCTTTGATTAAAATTGCATCATATAAGCCCATGCGATGATTCATTCCTCCACCGCAGAGTACGGCATATTTTTGCGCATAGCGCATGCCAGGTAGTGTTTTGCGCGTATCTAAAATTTGTGCAGCAGTGCCTGCAATACGCTCAACGTATTTATTGGTGATGGTGGCGGTGGCGGATAAGGTTTGCAGAAAATTTATTGCCGTGCGTTCACCGGTGAGAATTGCTTGTGCGGCACCCTGTAAGGTGCAGATAGGTGCATCTTTTTCGGTAAGATCGCCATCCTTCAATAGCCAATTAATATTGATATTGGGATCTAGTTGATGAAAGGATTCATTAAACCACTGTTGACCACAGAAGACCGCCTCCTCGCGACAAATCACTTTGGCATTGTGATTTTGGTCGACGTTAAACAGTGATGCCGTAACATCCCCAGTGCCAATATCTTCTTCAAGTGCGAATTGCACAGTGCGCTGTATGGTTTGTAGTGCATCCTGGTTATGATTATTAAGCTTCATTCCTTGCTTTTAGATTCCAATAGTATAGTTAGTGTTTATTTAAGTATTCTTTTGTGACTTTAAAGATAACAGGGCTTAATAATACTAGTGCAATTAAGTTAGGTACCGCCATAAAGCCGTTCATTACATCAGCAAATAACCAAACAAAATCGAGTTTTATCAATGCGCCCGCCATGATAGCAACAACCCAAAAAATTCTGTATGGAGTGATAACTCGTGAGCCAAAAATGAACTCAGCGCAACGTTCGCCATAGTAGCTCCAGCCTAATAAAGTGGTAAATGCAAAAATGACTAAACCAAAGGTTACGATGTAGTTGCCAAAACTAATTCCTTGGCCGTAGGCGAGTGTTGAAAGCGACGCGCCTGTTTCACCGCTGGTCCATGCGCCGGTCAGTAGGATTACCAGAGCGGTCATGGTGCAAATGATAATAGTATCTATAAAGGTTCCTAGCATTGCGATCATGCCTTGACGTACTGGACTATTAGTTTGTGCTGCAGCGTGCGCGATAGGGGCGCTGCCCAATCCGGCTTCATTGGAAAATACGCCGCGCGCAACACCGAATCGAATTGCGGCCATAACGGCTGCGCCTGCAAAACCACCTGTAGCTGCAGTACAGATCGGA
>JAPUHH010000038.1 GCA_027297825.1 Gammaproteobacteria bacterium | reverse complement strand
AGAAGAGGTTAAAAGCAGCATTACAGCTATTGAATGAGCAAAGGTTGCCGGTACTAATAAAATGGCGGTGTTTGGTGACTGCTCAGGTGGAGCGATGGTGCTGCATTTGGCGCATATTGGGATAGGTATTGATAAGGTGCCGAGCTTTCATAGCAGCCTGGGTGCAAAATTCCAGCTGAAAAAGATAGTGGTAATGCAAGGGTGGTAGTTTTTTATGGCGAAGGTGATCACTTTATTCCAACAGAGTAAGTCATTGCGTTTAAGGGCAAGATGCAAAATGCGGGTGAAATATATGAATTCATTGCCTATCCAAATGTAAAGCATAGCTTTACTAATCCGCAAGCAGACGAATTTGGTAAAGAATTTAATCTGCCCGCGTTGCAATATAATTAGTATGTGGATGAATATTCAAGGGGTCGAATGCAGGACTTTTTAAATAATATTTTTGAATTAAACTGATAATTAAGCAAGATGCTCATTGTTTTTATAAGCACTATTTTTGTAATCGTACTATCTGTTGCGCTGCACTATGAAGTGTTAACTCATTTGGCAGAAACGCATTTCAAGCGTTCATGGCCGTCAAGGCTGTTGTTGCCTTTCGGCGTGTTGGCCGTAATCCTTGCTCATGTGATAGAGATTTGGATTTTTGGGTTCTTGTATTATTTTTTACTATCCTTAGGTAATGTAGGAGATGTGATTGGTGAATTTAATTATACAATCAAAGATTGTGCTTATTTTTCGTTTGCGAACTACACATCTTTAGGCTACGGAGATATTGTCCCTGTAGGTGATATTAGATTTACTGCGGGCTCAGAGGCATTGGTAGGGTTGGTGTTAATTGCATGGACCGCTTCTTTTACTTATCTGCAAATGCAACAGCTGGTAGCTAATAAAAAGAACAACAAATAATAGTATATTTTTTACCTAGTGGTTTTTAGGATTTTTTCGAGACATTGGATTTTTAACAAGCCTGCAATGATTAGTTGCTTGATATTGTGTTGCTATATGAAGGTCAACGCTATCTGTGTAGCTTGTGCCGCAGAATGATCCTGTGCGTTTATTAACAACAGATAGCTTGTTGTGATCTTTGCAAAAACGCACTGTTAAAAAGCGGTATCGCCTTTTATTTCTTATGCATAAATAATCAATGCTTCATCTCTGAGCAATACCTTTTCTAAGGTGCGTATCACATAGCTTTTCGATGCATGCTACTGCTAGGAGTATCTGGTAGTAATGATGCCGTCTTCTGCAATGCGGTCTTTGGGGTAATAGCCGCCATAAGGAATATGATTATCCAGTGCTGCATCGGGCACCGCAAGATCAACACTTGTTTGGCTGTCTGAGATAGTAAATTCTAGCAGTTTATTTTTATTAGCAATGCCCTGACTCATCATAAACTTAAAATCTATTTAATTATTAATTGTATATCTATTGCATAGAGAACTTTGATGTCATACAAAGTTAATAATTCAGGTCTTATAGGTATAGATGATTATTAACTAAAGTATAGGAGAATTGTGATGAGAAATATTGTAGTTATGCTAACGCTACTTGTTTTCACAGTCCCGATGGCTTTTGCAAGTGGTGGGCCATCGTTTGAGCAATTATATACGCAATCAAATAAAGATAAGCGAGTGGTCGAATTAATTGATCCATCCAGTAAGGATGTAAGTAAGCAAGAAATTTGTCTTAGAAATATTGCGCAGAATAAAGTAGAGAGGAAGCCCTGTTAGGAACGGATTTCTAAACAGAGAAGCAAGGAAGCACAAAAAAGCCCCATAAGCATACGCTCACGGGGCTTTTTTCTTATTTAGCTGAGCTTGCTTTAAGCTGCTTTACTTTGTAGTGCCGTAGAGATTTTGCCTAACTCATCTATCATGGCTTGAGGCATACGATCGCCATATTCACTTAAGTATTCGCCAATTGCAGCAACTTCGACTTGCCATTGCGCAGGGTCAACTGCAAGTAAGGCTTGCATGGTTTCTTCTGAAACATCAAGGCCAGTAGTATCAATGTCTTTAACGTTTGGTAAGAAGCCAATTGGAGTTTCTTTGGCATCGGCTTTGCCTTCGCAACGATCAAGAATCCAAGCCAGTACACGCATGTTTTCACCAAAACCCGGCCACATAAATTTGTTGTCTTTATCGCGACGAAACCAGTTTACGTGGAACATCTTAGGTAGCTTGTCTGATTTGCCTTCAAAGCTGAGCCAGTGTGCAAAGTAGTCTGCAAAGTTGTATCCACAAAATGGCTTCATGGCCATTGGATCACGTCGCACTTGACCTACGCCACTAGATGCAGCTGCGGTCATTTCAGAAGCGCAAGATGCGCCGACTAAAACACCATGTGCCCAATCTTTGGCTTCATATACGAGCGGTGCGAGTTCTTTGCGGCGGCCACCAAATACGATAGCGGAAATCGGCACACCATTTGGGTTATCAGCCATAGGTGAGTAAACCGGATTGTTTTTTGCCGATACCGTAAAGCGTGAGTTTGGGTGTGCTGCTGGACCTTTATCAGCATCGTATGCATCACCTTTCCAATCTGTTGTAGGTACTTTGCCGTCGTCTTTTTCTTCCCACCATGGTTCGTTATTTGCTGTAGTTCCAACATTGGTGAAGATTGCGTTGCTCTTTAAACTGTCATACGCATTTTTGTTAGACCATTCATTTGTGCCAGGTACTACGCCAAAGTAACCCGCTTCAGGGTTGATGGCCCATAAACGTCCGTCTTCACGTAAATGTAACCAGCAAATGTCATCACCCACCGTAGTTACTTTCCAGCCTTTGTATTGCTCGGGTGGAATCAACATAGCAAGATTGGTTTTACCGCATGCTGAAGGGAATGCGCATGCTACATAGTGTGTCTCACCTTGCGGGTTTTCTAAGCCTACTATTAACATGTGTTCCGCTAACCAACCTTCGGAGCGGGCTTGCCAGCTAGCAATACGCAGTGCATGACACTTTTTGCCAAGTAGCGCATTACCGCCGTAGCCTGAACCGATACTCTTGATAGAAAGTTCTTCAGGAAAATGCATGATGAATCGTCGGTCTGGATCTAGGTCACCTGTTGAATGAAGACCTTTAACGAAGGTATCATCTTTCTCGATACGTTTTAATGCAGGAGTACCGATGCGTGCCATAAGTTTCATGTTTGCAACTACATATTCACTATCGGTAATTTCTACACCATTACGTGAAAGTGGTGAATCAATTGGGCCCATGCAATATGGAATAACAAACATGGTGCGGCCTTTCATGCAGCCATCAAATAAGGCATCTATTTTTGCATGTGCTTCAGCAGGGTCCATCCAGTTGTTGTTCGGGCCTGCGTCTTCCTGACTCTTTGAGCAAATGAAAGTTAGGTGCTCAACGCGTGCAACATCAGAAGGATTAGAACGGTGTAGGTAGCAATTAGGATACGTTTCTTCATTGAGTTTTGTTAGGGCGCCCGTTTCAAGCATATGATCTACCAGTGAATCAAATTCACTCTCGCTACCATCACACCATACAATATTGTCGGGTTTTGTTAGTGCCGCTACTTCATCTACCCACTTTGCGAGGGCATTATTCGTCGTCGTCATCTGTAATTCCTTGGTTTATTGAGTAAAAAGTTATGAGACCCAGCCTAATAATTAATATTATGTGGCCGGATAAATAAATCAGGAGGCAGGGATTATACCTAGAGAGATTGAAGATATAAGTCTTGATGTAGTATCAATTGACGGGTTTACTTAGGTTATATCTATAAAGAGATATAATTTTGATAGGCTCACTATCACTATACGGCGGTTTAGAGCATGTTTTTGTTGCTAACAAGTTAGTTTGGGCTGACTAATAGGAGTAGTAAACTTGGCGGTATGTGCTCCGTATTGGCAAAAGAATGAGTCATTTCTATAGATAGGTAGACGCCAGAATTTGCGCAATCATTATTGATTTGCACGCGAGAGCCGAGCGTGCTTTGCTTTAACAAAGACATCCCAGGAGAAAGAAGAAGCTTGTTATTAGCTGAAGCTTTATCTACTAAAAAAATATTGTAAGGAAAATTAATACCACTGATTTTTGTAGAATTTATATATTGTTGCGGCATTGTTAAATCCGTAGCGGTCAATTCGTAAGGTACTTTTGCATTTTCACTATAGCCATGATGCATGACGCAAAATGGTTTGAATGTATGAAGATCTGAGCTTGTTGCTTGATTCAATATTAATTCTTCTGGGCTAATTGCACTGAGTGTTTGGTTGACATGCACAGAGATTTCAATAGATCCTGAAGATCGTTTGCCTAGCTCACCTTGTGAGGCGGCATTGCTAATGTCATATAGAGTGTTGGTTGTAACTAGAAGAGCTATAAATAAAATATTTACTAATGACTGACAGCTTAAAACAGCGCCTCTATCATGCCTTCCATCAGCATAGAAATTTATGGTGCGTTGATGCTTAGTGCTGCAAGCTATGTTTTTTGTTTTAGCAATGTTCATCTCACATATCCGTTATGCAAAGTGCACGAAAACGTGAGACCACACATACAGGTATGCAGAATCACTGCTACATAGCTTAAACCGGTGGCCCGCTATCTTAGAAGACTGACTATTGTGGCGTCTTCCTTAGATCGGTGACTTTGCGTCCCCATCTTTCAATAGGTTTGCCTTTATCTCGTTATAGTTAACGGCACGTATTGGATTAAGTTGAGCTTTTATTGTGTATCAGATCATATTAATGATTCGTTATCATTCTTTTAAGAATTAGATCATTGCACATCTTTATAGTGATAACCAAATACCCATATATTTCTGAGAGTTATAGAATTTATGGCAATGTTGAATTCGATCGCAGCGGGTTTGTTATAGTAACGAATTAAAATTGCGTGAGTTATCGCTGTTGAGTTGCTGAACATTTCAATGCATTAGAATGTATTTTTATATTGTGTGAATCGCTTGATTAGCAAAATTATGGCCCATGCCAATATACGGAGAGGTGATTATGCAAAAATTTTATAAGACCCTTGTTTTTGTGTTGTTAGGTTATTTTTTTTTGTTGCCCCTTGTAGTTAATGCGGAGCACTCTTCTTATGCTCATCACAGTGGCCATGGCTATCGTCTTAGTGAGCCAGGTTCAGGAGAGGTGATGATTGCGGATGCCTTGGTGGCAAGGCCAGTGGGCTTGGTGGCGATGGTTGTTGGCTCTGCGGTGTATGTTGTCTCATTGCCATTTAGTTTGTTAGGTGGTAATGAGAAACAAGCAAGACAAAAGTTAGTAGTCGAGCCAACAGAATTTACATTTAAAAGACCTCTAGGGGAGTTTTG
>JAPUHH010000037.1 GCA_027297825.1 Gammaproteobacteria bacterium | reverse complement strand
TCTTAAAGGCGACACAGTCCACGAGCTCCTGAAATATATGGATAGCCAGAAATACATCTGTCGCTCGCTCCCGAGCGAAACACAGTTCCGACTGCAGCACCGCGAACGTCTTGAAAGCCGATGCGGCGCATCAATATGTTTTGTTAAATGTACGGATCCGTACGGTTCTCAAATTGTTCAATCAATTGCCAACGATCCAATGCTGCGCAGCCTTGCAACGAGGTACTTCGGATACCCGCCTAGGAAAATCGACGTGCAATTGCTCGTTAGCTTTGCTACTAATACCACCGTGGCTGAACGTCTAGCTCAAAAGCAGACCATTCTTTACCACTATGATCTAGATGATTTTCATACACTGTTTTTCAGTTTCTACCTATCACCGGTTGATGAGGAATCCGGTGCTCATGTCCTCATACCCGGGACACATGGGGCGAAGAGTGTGAGCCAGTTGTTTCGCACTCTCAATTTCTCAGACCATGAGATCGAAGAACGGCGCCCGAAGATGCAGCCGATGACGATATGCGGCAACCCCGGAGACGGCTTCGTGGAAGACCCGTTCTGTTTCCACAAAGCGCTTCCGCCTAAGTCAAGACACCGCTATGTCCTGCAATTGCGCTTCATGTAAAACTGGCGAACTGACGGCGCTTGGTTAAATGACTGCTAACGACCCAAAGTGGTCATATAATAGAGTAGGCGCTAACAAAAACAATGGGTGCTCATATAATGACACGCATATTTATAGGTTTATTATTAATTTGCGCAGCTGAATCTGCTCTTGCACTTCGCTGTGGGCATAAACTTGTAACAGAAGGTGATTACATTGAGGAAGTTCGGTTTCGATGTGGTGACCCACTAGTAACTGATACATATACTATTTTTCGTGAGCAACATATTTTATATACTGGACATAATAGATTAATTGAAAACAGGCATTCGCACTTCGTTAATCAAGCTGATTCAGTTGCAATTATTCAAGGTGGGCACATAGAAATCTTTGTTGAAGAGTGGGTATATAACTTTGGTCCACATCGATTAATGCGACGCTTACATTTTGAAAATGGCATCCTGCGAGATATTGAGTCGATAGGGCGCGGCTATTTAACAAATAAATAATTGTTAGTAAGAATAACGAATGACCGTATACAACCCAAAGTGGACGTTCACATTTGGCTGATATCTGCTCTATGTCAACGCGTTAAGTGACTATTAGATCGTATAGTTATAATCAGACGACAGAAGAATGGATATGCGTAAAGATTCTACTATCGGCTTTTTTAGTTAATGTAGGAGGATGATATGAAAGAACATACATACAAAAGTATTGAGATAACTGGGAGCTCGTAGGTCGGAACAGATGAGGCGATGCGTAATGCTATTTCGAAGGCATCAAAGTCAATAAAGGGCATGGATTGGTTCGAGGTTGTTGAAATACGTGGCCAAATCGACAATGGAGCAGTTCACCTACTGGCAGGTGACAATCAAGATTGGATTTAGGCTGGAAGACTGACGGTTCAGCCAATGAGCTGACTCACAACTGGTTCGAGCCGACGTTAAAAAGCAGCAGGTCTTATGGGCCCGTTAGAGGTTATAAAAAGTTGGAATTGTATTTTTAGCTTTGTTTTGAATGTCCGCTATTAGCCGAAAGCGGATACTTAATTAAAAAAGCATTTTATAAAAAAATTTTGAGGAACAGCAGTAGTCAATAGATGAGCAAGGACTGACCGGATGCTAGGGGGCTAATCAACAATTAAAGCTATCGCAGAAACGAGTAGCGCTCCTAATGCAATAAATAGTGACCATTTAGCGAAATTATTAGCTTTGCGTGAAATTTTAAGTGATTCTTCTTCCCTATCTTCTTGGCGTTTTTGCGCTGCGGCCCCATCAGTTCTTTTTTTATTTTCTAACCACAGATTTACCCAGGCTAAATGTTTGTCACTAAATGCACCACTTGCTTTTAACTCCCTAACTCCATAACTCTTTTCTCACCCTGTTCATCAAGGGTTTCGCAATATTCTTCTTGTGTTTTCGCTGGCATATTTTCACCTTAATAGTATTTCCAGCTACTGATTTTACCAGGACGCGCAGGAGTTTCTTGAGTCCATAAAACGGCACGTTTACGCTGTCACCACAAAATCAAGAATATGCGTGTTTTGAGATGTGTAATGTATATGGAGACGTATATAGATTCTTATAAAGAATTATAATTCTATAATATTCAAATACTTATAATTTAATTTGGCGGAGAGGGTGGGATTCGAACCCACGGTCCGAGGTTACCCGGACAACTCCTTAGCAGGGAGCCCCATTCGACCACTCTGGCACCTCTCCGAGAAGATGAGAGTATATAGAATACCTATAAATAAATGTAATTTGAATTGCTGAACTTAGTTATAATCGCCGCCTTCTGTAAAAACGTTCGTAGCAGCTCAGTTGGACGAAGCGCAGGAAAGCACAAGTGTCGCGTGAGGCATGGATGCCGGGAGCGACCAGAGTACTACGGTGCGAAGCACCGTCACGTAAGATGATAGCGATTGTTGTAGGTTGGATGTTTTTGCGCCCGTAGCTCAGTTGGATAGAGTACCTGGCTACGAACCAGGGGGTCGGGAGTTCGAATCTCTCCGGGCGCGCCATCTAATACAAGGGGTTGCAGGATCTTAAGAGTACTGTAGCCCTTGCGTGTTTTCAAAAAGTTTACCAAGAATTTACTGAATTTTGGTTTCCATTTTACTAAGAAAGCTTATGGGTCAAGTCTATGTTATAGGACAGAGCATGCTTATTCTCTGTTCATGTGAAGACCCTTAACATACCCGTGCAACCAGTTGTATTGAAAAAGACCAAGCTTTATTGAGGCGAGGCGACAGTATGAGGAGATAATAAACAAAAAAGATGATGCAAATATTGCGTCAAATTATTTAGCAATATTGTTGGTTGATCGTTTTGTGAACGGAACGGAACTTAATAAAGTGGGTGAGCTGGTTAAAAGATTTTCAACTTCAAATGATCCTGCATATTTAGACACTTATGGATGGGTGCAACTTAAGTTGGGCAATAGTGACGTTGCGATTTCTGCATTGGGATAAACTGTAGCGCTTGTGCTAAGTGCAGCAGAACGGCGATATCATCTAGGCATGACCTATGTAGATAATAACGATCATGATCAAGCTATTGAAGAGCTGCAAACAGTGCTTGAGTCTGGGCAAAACATTAATAGTATTGAGCAATCAAAGTTAAAGTTGGATGAGATCACCAAGTAATATACCGTGCATTGCTTAAGCTCAGTTAATTCACTAAGCTTGTTTTTATGATTTCAAAATGTATTTAAAATTACAGTATTTGCATGTTGATTAAAATTAGAAACTCCTCTGATCTCAAAGATCATGATGTTACGGATCTAGATGATTACTATGACCGGCGTAGTTTTATACGTTCTTCATTTAAATATTTGACCTATGGGGCGCTTGCTAATTACGGGATGATGTTCAATACGAGCCACGCCTCGTTTGATTTTACTAGCGCTAAAAAAAGTACCTTTTCAGCTACAGAAAAACTGACATCTTTCGAGTCGATAACATCTTATAATAATTTTTATGAATTAGGTTCTGGTAAAAAGGATCCTAAGCTTAATTCGCATTTACTTAGAACCAACCCTTGGACAATAACAGTAGGGGGCGAATGCAATAAGCCTGGCACTTATAATTTAGAAGATTTTGTGAACCCTCATGCACTGGAAGAACGCATTTATCGATTACGTTGTGTAGAGGCTTGGTCGATGGTGATTCCATGGCTAGGAATCGAGCTTAGCAATGTGATTAAAAGGTTTGAGCCAAATTCAAAAGCAAAATTTGTTCAATTTGAAAGCATTTACGATCCAGAAAATCTTCCAGGCCAAAAACGTAGAGTATTGAACTGGCCCTATGTTGAGGGTTTGCGTATAGATGAAGCTTTAAATCCGTTGGTAATTTTGGCGGTCGGGCTTTATGGGAAAGACCTGCCTAATCAAAACGGAGCGCCACTGAGATTGGTGGTGCCTTGGAAATATGGCTTTAAAAGTATTAAGTCCATTGTAAAAATCCGATTTACAAATGTGCAGCCAAAGTCTGCCTGGAATGTATCAGCACCTCATGAATATGGCTTTTATTCGAATGTGAATCCTAATGTGGATCATCCTCGTTGGAGTCAAAAGCGTGAGAGAAGGATAGGCTCTTTTCTCAAGCAGAAAACGCAGATCTTCAATGGTTATGCTGAAGAAGTTGCGCACCTTTATAAAGGTATGGATCTAATAAAGTATTTCTAAATATTGCGAATCACTGTTATTTTTTTGCACTCATTAAGTGGCTAAAAGCACATTGGAACTCTACAAATCTCACCACTCCACTAAAAATTTAACTGATTTATCAAGTAGATAGATGAGAACAACCTTACTTCTAGTCGGTTGAATATCTTTTATATAAAAGAGTATGCTGAAATTAGCTTAAAGTTTGAGCGGCTATTGGGTGAATTCATGAATAAAAATAACGATTAATAAGCATAATCTATAATCAAAATGTTTGGTCAATTTTTCAATATTGATGAGTCTGCGTTTTCGATTGCGCCTAATCCAAAATATTTGTACCTAAGCAAGCAGCATGAAGAAGCTCTTGCGCATCTTGTTTATGGGATTACTTGCAAAGGTGGTTTTGTATTATTAACCGGCGATATCGGTACGGGTAAGACCACTATTTG
>JAPUHH010000036.1 GCA_027297825.1 Gammaproteobacteria bacterium | reverse complement strand
TCTTTTCTGTGGGCTTAATTAATACCCCCATGTCTGGCATGAAGCTCAGCCTAGTTTCCGGAAATTTTGTGCGGGCTAAACCTGTGGGTGTGCGTGACGGAATCGACTACCAATATACAGGGGAAATACGCAGTATTGCAGCAAAAGAAATTCAGCAGCAACTCGATACAAACAATATTGTATTGCTCACGCCGCTGGGATATTCCAAAACCGGTGATACCTTTAATTTATCCGGTGCAGAGGTTGCCATGCATACTGCATGCGCCTTGCAAAGTGAAAAACTTATTCTAATGTTGGACAAATTTAAGCTGCAAGCCAATAAAAAGCAACGTGATAATCACTACAACATCAATGAAGCACGAGAACTGGTCAAAAAATTACCTAAAAGCAAACAATCTGCTAAACGTTATGTTGATATTGCCATTCAGGCTTGTTTAGAAAATGTGAAACGCGTGCATTTAATTGATGCCTCTAAACCCGGCGCATTATTAGAGGAGCTGTATACCTTAGACGGTGTAGCGACCATGATCACTGCTGAAACCTACGATGACATTCGACCTGCCACCTTGAACGATGTCGGTGGCATAACTGAACTTATTCAGCCATTAGTAGACCAAGGCGCACTGCTGCCACGTTCACGCAAACAGTTAGAGCTAGAAATTGAACAATTTAATGTCATTGAGCGTGATGGCATGGTGCTGGTATGTGGAGCCCTACATTCCTTCCCTAAAGAGAATGCCGCAGAGATTGCGTGCCTAGCGGTACATGCAGAATATCAATCTACTGGGCGTGGCAGCAAAATGCTGTTACATTTAGAAAAACAAGCGCATGAGGCAGGTCTAAGCAAGCTCTTTGTACTGACTACCCAGACTGCGCACTGGTTTCGAGAGCATGGGTTTAAACCCACCAAAGTTGAAACATTACCAATGAAAAAACAAGCGCTATATAACTATCAGCGCAATTCAAAGGCCTATATAAAATCCATTCAATAACCAGCATGACCAGGTGTTTGCACATAACACCGAACATCAATATTCAGTAGTTTGTAATGCTGAAATTTAAACAAAAGACTCAGGAGAGACACACGTATCATGAAGATCAACCCAAGCATATTAATTAGTCTAGGCATGTTAATTGGCGTAGCACTAGCCATGTTTGTACAGCCCCTCAATACCGCATTATTGATTGCTGGAGGTCTATTGGCTACAGCAGTACTAATTAGTCTAATTCAAGGCATGGCCTCTAGAAGTCCTAGCAAGCCAAAACCCGCTCGCAGTGAGAAAGTAAAAAAAGTAGACACCTCAAAACAAACTCAAGGCACCGTAAAGTGGTTTAACAGTAAAAAAGGTTTTGGCTTTATTGAGCATGAAAATGGCGAAGATGTATTTGTACATCACAAATCCATTCTCGGTAGTGGTCGAAAATATTTAAGAGAAGGTCAAAAAGTTTCCATGGATATTGTACAAGGCGATAAAGGCCCACAAGCAGAAAATGTGAGCCCTCTGTAGACAGATACTAGACACAAGATTTTCAAAATTAACTTATTGACAGAAGGGACGAGCAGCTTTTTATACCGTACAGATAAACATACAATAAATTGTATATCGAAACGCTATAGTTATAAAAAACAGTAGCTCACAATTGCGCATACTGATTATTGGTGCAGGCCCCACAGGCTTAACGGCTGCAGTGGAGCTTGCGCGACATGGCATCATTGCCTAAGTTATTGATCGCAAGGACCAAGCCACTACCCTCTCTCGCGCCGTTGGCATTCTTCCAAAAATTTTAGAACTGCTCTCCCCTTCAGGTGTTTACGAAAGATTGCTACTCGAAGGAATTAAAATCTGCGAAGCAAAAGGTTACTTTAATTGCAACCTAGCAATGACGTAACATTTACATAAAGCGCATCCTGTACATGACTATGTACTTGCCTTAGCACAAGATCGAACTGAATCTGCATTGCATGCTGCCTTCAAAAAAACAGCAATCATTAGCATCATCTCATCCACTCACTTATATCCCAGCCCACCTGCGCGTCATACGATATGGGATATGACCTTTCATCTTAAAGCCTATCTGATTGCTGTATTTAATTAGATAAACTCCTGGAATCTGATCATCTAGTTAATTTGGTAGGCACTTATTATGAAACTTCACCTTTATATTTACTTCTTATTTACATATATCATGGTCACTGCTAATGCACATGCAGAAAATTTAAATGAAAAATATATACATGAATTTCTTGTCGCAGTAGATGAAATGTCTGTTAACAAAAACGTCGCAGGTATTGGAGAATTTCTGAGTGACGATGTAGTCATTACTATGCATATTTCCGTACTTGGTAATTTACAGACGCATACCGCTAACAAAGAACAATACTTAGCTATGCTGGCTCAAGGTTGGGAAATTGCAGAGAATTACAAGTATTCTCGCAAAGGTGTAGAAATTAAATACTTGGATGAAGGGAAAAAAGCGCTTATCACTGCCACCGTATATGAATCAATGATCGTCGAAGGCACTGCTATCCGCTCTACCTCAACCGAAGCTGTTATTGTAGAGAGACAAAATGGAAAAACATTAATCATCAAAATGACAGGCGAAACTTCGATGTAAAATTTATTAGCAATAATCTTTCTATTATAATTTAGTCTTTTTTAATCATTCAATTCACCCAATCTTTAAATTCCTTCTTTATTTTCTCAATAAAATCTGGCAATGGCTGATCAATTCGCGCTCCAAAAGAATCTCCAAAATACTGCCTCAAGCGCATAAGCATCACTTCTTCGCTCAAATCAAAACATTCCAATAAACTCTCTGCTATACGCTTGGTGTTAGGCTGTAACTTAGGGTCTGGTTGTACAATATTAAATATAAACTGGATCTCACGCTGATATTCATTAGCTCTCAACTTCACTTTCTCTTTTTCAATTTCAGGCTGCATCGGGTCATCTGCGGGCAACAATTTGACTGCTATTTTCCCGATGATTGCTGTGCCTGCAGCAACAGATAAAAGAAAGAAAAAAATCGATCCTATTTGATAGGCTTCAAAAATAAATAATAGGCTTACCGTCAGCGCTACGCATAAAATTGCATAAATCAATACTGGATGCATGGTTCTTAATTTATTCCAGATAACTCAAACAAAATAGTACCATTACAACTAATTTTCATGAATATAAAAATTAAAGATGCTTAAATTATCGTGAGCACTATGCAGCATAATAATTACCTTAAATACAAAATATCTATAAAATTATAATTGTAATATGCAATTTACAACATTAACTGTGTTAGCTGTACTTTTTACATTAATTAATATTGCAATAACTATTTTATTGCTACAAAAAATAGACAATAAACGCCATGTAGGACCATAGATAGAAATTCTATAAACTGGAATATAGATAAATGCACACACTGCAAAGGCACCATAGAACAAGGATTTGCATTTCCACCCAGAGGAGCAGTGTGGGCAGCTAACAAAGACCGGATACCAGGCCCTTTTACAACTATTAGCCAATCATTGCCAAATACACTTGGCATGAATTCTCTCCAGCTGTAGATAAAGCATGGAGATGAAATACTTGCAAAAAAACGAGTGTTAAATTATTCCAAAATACTAAAAATATAATACTTAAATATTTTTATTTAAGCGCCAGAAAGAAGTAGAAGAGCAGATTGTCTACTCCCCTACGTTACGGGTATTATTACGCCGCTTTTGCTGAGATATAACCAGACTTACCATTAATCGTTGCAGATCCAGCGACACTAATGGATCTCACCAGGGTATCTAAAATTGGGCACTGCGCCTCCACTGCATCGACTAATTGTTTCAGTTCTTCATCACTCGCGGGGCTTTCGATGATGGATTCAAATTCAATATCCTGAAAACCTGGAGGGATGCCTTTATCCGCCCCCATGCCAAACAAACCATGCAGATCTAGATTACCTGAAAGCTTAATTTTGCAAGAGGTCAACTCAATGCCCATAGCAGAGGCCAATGCGGCATACATGATCCCCTGACAGGTCCCCAATGCTGTGAGTATAAGGTCGCCTGGACTTTGAGCAGCATCACCGCCTCCAAATGCCGCAGGCTCATCAACGGGAACAGGGGGTAAGTTACGTATCGTAGAAGTGCAGTGAACATCCCCGTTCCAAATCACTTCTGCTCGATATTTAAGCTGTGCAGTTTTAGGATTTTGTGAAATCGCCTCTCCCAAGCTATCAATGGCTTGTTTTACTGTTGCTTGTGACATTGAATCCTCCTGTCTTATAGACTTAACGTAGTAATATTATTTTTCTTCAAGTTATTATACTGTTTAAATTAATTTCAAATAGCTATTTTTTAAACGTTAGCCATTTATATTGTTGATGATTATTATTAGGAATCGAGATAATGCAATGATTCATTTACAATACCCATGAGACCGCCTTAAATGTTAACCGTCTGTCCATTCATTATTTCTCATATTTACGAAAAGCACGCTGGGTACTTGAATACAAACAGCTTGATTACAACAAGGTTAATTTTCTATCAGGATTGCACACTAAGAAAGCAAAAAAACTTGCTTCAAAATCCACTTTGCCGATACTTGCAAATGACAAAAAAGTAATGAATGAATCCTGCGAGAGCATTAGCTATTTAGATCAAACCTTTCCCGAAAATACACTGACTCCAGAAAACGAAAGTTTACAAAAGGCAGCCTTGGAATGGGAACTGTTTACCGATAAAGAGCTAGGCCCTGATGCACGCAGCTTGCATTATCACACCTTGCTCGATCACACCGATATTACCCTGCATTTTTTATCGGTGATGAAGCCTGGTTTGGAAGTTATTTGTGAAATTATCCTTCCCAAAAATGAGCATAAAATTGCGCGAGCACATGAATCTAAATAACAAAAACTCAACACTTATCAACCACGCTTGAACCAATCGATTGTTAAAGTGCATTCTCATATGAAAGACAAAGAATATTTTGCGGATGATTCTTTCACACGAGCAAATATTGCTGTTGCAGCTCTACTCGCACCATTGTTCAGACCTGAAAAATACGACCTGGATTTGCCAGAGGTCTACCTAGATCCCTTACAGAGCAGTATAGAAAAGTATGCGGATATTTTAAATTTGGTAACCCTCATGTATAAGCAGCATCGATGAAACGTTGCGCATGGGCCGGCTCAAATGAGTTAGAGCAAAAGTATCACGACACAGAATGGGGAGTGCCCGTGCATGATGATCGCTTACTATTTGAATTTCTAATATTAGAGGGCGCCCAAGCTGGCTTAAGTTGGTCAACCATTCTAAACAAACGAGATGGTTATAGAAAAGCCTTCGACAATTTTGACGCAAAAAAGATTGCATCATACTCTGAAAAAAAGCTTAACAAGCTATTATCAAATCCAGAAATTATAAGAAATAAACTCAAAATCAATTCAGCAGTAACAAATGCCAGAGCTTTTCTTGCGGTGCAAAAAGAGTTTGGAAGCTTTGATACTTATATATGGCAGTTTGTAAATGGTGAAACGATTCAAAATACATGGAATAATCATTCTCAAGTACCCGCCAGCACTCTTCATTCTGATGCATTAAGCAAAGACCTGAAAATACGAGGCTTTAAGTTTACTGGCACGACAATCTGTTATGCATTCATGCAAGCTACAGGTATGGTAAATGACCATACAATCGATTGTTTTCGATACCAAGAGATTATTGATCGTTAATAAGTATTTTACCCATAATTCCCATATTATGCCCTTAACCCACGCATTAAGAACTGCTGCAATTCTTTTAATTTTGTCTGCTGTGTTGCAGTTCTTTATATTTGATCAGTTGCTGATCAAAACAGTTGTAGTTGCACACATCATTTTCTTGTTAAGTATTTTTAGCAAAAAACATGCTCGCCGTGTATCAATCATCTCACTTGGTCTCGCCATTGTGGTTCCGATTAGTGCATGGCTGACTTACAGATCTGGAAATACTGCGCTGGAGTTCTTCGTTTTCAATGCACTTGTTTTTCTATATGTCGCATATACAGCTTACATTGCACTTAAAAACAGCTGAAAATAATATCGACAAAGAATTTATATGAAAATAATCTTTATTATATTGGCTAGCTTTATCACGCTACTAGTAATTGGACTATTTATATCTAGGCTCAAGCCATCAAAACTCAGCATGGGTTCTTAATGTATTTTTATTAACTAATATCCTCATTACAGTTTTATTTGTTATTGTATTGATTATGTAATCGAAGAAAAATAAGTCATGAAACAACGACTATTACTCACGCTTTTACTAATTGCCACAAGCCTATTTATTCTTGACCACGCAGAAGCTTATGCTCATAAACCCAATAGCAACTCAAAAGACATGGCTCTCTATACCACCACATGGCGCGCCTATAGTAATAGCTTACGGATACATTTAAACAACAACAGCATTCCATTCATGGAACAAGATACAGAAAAACCGCTATCGGGCATTGTGGGCTTCTGGGCTTTTCGTGCTAGAGGTACTCCAGTCTAGGTTATCGGCCCAGAGGGTAGCATATGGATATGATTTAGATAAAATTAACCAGTCCTTGGGGAATCTTGGATATAACAGAAGACCTTTAGAATAATGTGATTAGCCTATGAACATTTTGAAAACATGCTTGATAAATATTAAAGTCACGATTGTCTTAGCGACTCTACTCATGCTGATATTATCTGGATACAAAGATACCGAAATTCCATCATCCATATAAAATGATTTCAGATTCTCGCCTTACTCATTTAAACGAGTGGATAAATGAAACACTGGGCATCACAAGCTACTCACTAACGCCCGTCTCAGGGGATGCTAGTTTTCGTCGTTATTTACGTCTAGTGACTGACAGTGAAACCTATATCGCGGTAGATGCTCCTCCAGAAAAGGAAAATAATGAAGCCTTTGTGAAGGTAACGCACTTATTAGAGGCAGAAGGTCTTCCTGTCCCTCATCTCTATTATAGTTCCCTAGACTTTGGATTTTTTCTAATCAGTGATTTCGGTGATGATCTATTTATAAATATATTAAATACTAAAACCGTATCTAGCTTATACGAGAAGGCATTTAATGCATTAACGATTATTCAGCAAATCCCGGCAATGAGCCTACCTAGTTATAACCAAAATCTTTTACTGCAAGAGATGGAATTATTTCGAGAATGGTTTTTGAATAAGAATCTTTCAATTACATTAACAAGCACAGAAAGTAATTTAATTAGCCAAGTTTTTGCAGGTCTCATTGACAACGCATTAGCACAGCCTCAGGTATTTGTGCATCGTGATTACCACTCACGCAATCTTATGCAGCTTGATGGAAACCATCCTGGTATCATAGATTATCAAGATGCAGTTTACGGACCTGTCACCTATGATTTAGTCTCTTTACTACGTGACTGTTATATCGAATGGCCATTAGCACAGGTAGAAACATGGGCATTATCTTATCGAATACGACTCCTAAACAAAAATATTATTCATGCTGTAGACGAACAAACTTTTATAAAATGGTTTGACCTAATGGGAATTCAACGACAATTAAAAGCAATCGGTATATTTTCACGCTTAAATATTCGTGACAAAAAACCCAACTATCTCAAGGATATTCCGCGCACTTTAAATTACATAAAAATAATTGCGCCAAAATATTCTGAAACTCAAGCTCTTGCTAACTTTATACAAGACCAGGTCTCTTTATAAACGTGATGAAATGCATGCTATTAGCGGCGGGCTTGGGTGAACGTTTACGACCGCTGACCGATAAAACACCAAAACCACTTATCCAGGTTGCTGGCAAACCTCTGATCGAACATCATTTGAATAGGTTGAAATCAGCAGGCTTTGAAGAAATTATCATTAACCTCTCCCATATTGGGCACATGATTAAAGAACAGCTGGGTAACGGTCAAAAGTTTGGTTTACAGATTGAATACTCTCTTGAAGGGAATGAGCCTTTGGAAACAGCAGGCGGTATCATTCATGCCCTACCCTTACTGGGTGATCAACCCTTTTTAGTCATCAATGGAGATATTTGGTGTGATCACTCCTTATCATTTCACAAGCTATCTGAAGATAAGCAAGCGCATCTTGTTCTTATCGACAACCCTGCTCATAACTTAAAAGGAGATTTTGTATATGAGTATGGAAAAATTTATAACACAGGTAAGAGTTTCCTGACCTTTAGTGGTATTGGTATTTATACTCCAAGACTCTTCAAAAACTATAGTGCGGGGAAACGGGAGTTAGCACCAATATTACACAGCGCTATTGATAATAAGCGGGTAAGCGCTGAATACTTTACTGGGAAATGGTTTGATATTGGAACAGTAGAACGACTTGAGCAGGCTGAACACTATGTGTCTAAAACCACATAGCGAATGATTATTTAGTCTTCAATATACTGATACCACAGATTACCTATGCGCTCATGTAAGGCTAGCTTAGTTCGTGCTAACGCTGATGCTTGTGGAATGTAATCTCTACGCTCCGCGATATTGGTATTACGCTTATAGAAAACGGTAGGGGCCGGAGTTGGGTTAAGGCCAAAATGGTTAAAGCTCCACACTGCGCGCGGCATATGATATGCATGAGTAACGAGGAGAAATTTTGAAATCGAGTTTTCATTTAAAATCTCTTTTGCAAACTTTACATTCTCCAAAGTAGTTCTACCTTCTTCTTCTAACCACTTCACTTGCACACCAAAATCAGTTTCAAGCGCATGCTTCATCAGAACAGCTTCGGACTGTCGCTCTCCATTGACACTGCCTCCCACTAACAAAATAGGCAGCTCTGTAATTTTTGCCAGCCTAGAGGCATAACGTAAACGTTCTAGGGTACTTGCTTTAACGATATCTAAATTATCGTATTCACGTGCGATTGGTAGACGTCCTCCACTTAGCACCACGATCGCCTGAGCATCCGCTGGAATTTCTTTTAATACTTCATACTGGTATTGCAATGGATCCAATAATTGGCGCGCAATATAGGGAGTGCTAGCAAAATACATCAGCACGGTACCCAGCAGTATGCAAAATGCTGCAAATTTACGTAATCGAAACAGCCACATCAGCAAGCCAAATGCTAACAGAACCAGCAATCCCCCAGGTGGAAGTATCAAATCAGCAACCATTCTTATTGTTTCGAGCGTCATTGACTAAGAGTAACTCATTGCTTGTTTTGCTTGAACATCTGCATGATAAGAAGAGCGTACCAAGGGACCACTGGCGACGTGATCGAAGCCCATTGCCTGTCCCAAGGTACGCAAATCATCAAATTCGCTTGGATGAAGATATCGCTGTACAGGCAGATGATGCTGGCTTGGTTGCAAATATTGACCAAGAGTCAGCATATTCACGTCATGTGCACGTAAATCTTGCATCGCTGCTTCTACCTCATCTAAGCGTTCACCTAGCCCTAACATTAAGCCGGATTTAGTCGGTACTCGTGGAATTTTTCGTTTATGCTCCTGCAAGAGATTTAAAGAATGTTGATAGTCTGCACCAGGACGAGCATGCGAGTATAAACGCGGCACAGTCTCTAAATTATGATTAAACACATCCGCGGGCATTTTGCATAAAATATTTAGCGCTTTATCTAATCGACCACGAAAATCAGGAACCAATATCTCAATCCTAACCTCTGCATTGAGGTTGCGAATATGCTGAATACAATTAACAAAGTGGCTAGCACCGCCATCGTGCAAATCATCACGATCAACAGAAGTAATGACCACATAGCTCAATCCCAAAAGTTTTAACGTTTCCGCTAGGTGCTGGGGCTCATGCTCATCTAACGGCAAAGGTCTGCCATGTGCGACGTCACAAAAGGAACAACGCCGTGTACACACATCGCCCATAATCATGAACGTAGCAGTGCCGTTACCGAAACATTCTGTTAAATTAGGACAACAGGCTTCCTCGCAAACCGTATGCAGTTTCTGCTCGCGCAACAAGGTTTTTAATTCTCTTACTTGTGAAGTGAGCGGTGCTTTTACACGAATCCAACTGGGTTTAGGTATGCGCGGACGAACAGCCTCAACCTTAATTGGTATTTGCGTGACTTTTTCTTGGCCGCGACGCTTAATTCCAAGCTTAGCCACATGTGACTTATTTGGTAACTTAATGGACATTGGTGATTATATTGCTAGATTTGTAATGAAGATGTTTGCACAGCTGCATGGTTAATTCAGTATGAATCTGCTGACAACTAGATTCAACCCCATGCTCTTTTAGCTGGGTTACCGCTAGACCGGGAAATCCGCAGGGATTGATTTGAGCAAAAGGGCCCATGTCCATATCTACATTCAGGGCCACACCATGATAGCTGCAACCACCACTCACACGTAAGCCTAGTGAAGCAATTTTTGCGTCACCAACATACACCCCGTGTGCGTCTGCTCGCGCTTCAGCCATAATTTGGTAACTGCCCAGCAAATCCACCACAGACTGTTCAATATGCTGCACAAGTTGTTTAATGCCCATTGATTTGCGACGTAAATTGATTAACAAGTAAATAATCACCTGGCCTGGGCCATGAAAAGTAACCTGTCCCCCACGATCAGACTGCACAATGGGAATTTTTGACTTCGATATAATGTGTTGCTCGTCAGCATTAGCGCCTAAGGTAAAAACTGCATGATGTTGTAAACACCAAAACTCATCTGCCGTTTCTGCGGTTCGCTGGTTTGTAAACTTACGCATTTTTGTATGGATCGGAGCATACGGTTGCAAGCCCAAATAACAAATTTGAAGCTCACTCACCATATCTCTCATAACGCTATAATGACCCAATCACTCGCGGTTAAATCCATATAGATACCATCTAAGTGCTGTTGGCTGATTGCGTTAACCTTCACAGTTATACTGATATAGTTTTTTTGCTTACTTTCCACTTCTTTAATTTCCGTAGTTTCAAAATCATCTAGATGTTTTTTTAATACCTCAACTACAGCCTGATGAAAACCATGATGGTTTTTCCCCATTATCTTTATTGGGAATTCACAAGGAAACTTTAATAGTGATTCATCTGACATATTGAAATAGAAGCCAGACGATTTCTTTTAAAAAGGTGCCTGCATTTTTCGTTGTTGGTATAAAGCATGTGTTTTTTCCCAAACCTCTCCCGGTGCACCATTACCCACAACTTGTTGGTCAATCTTGGTGGCCGCTAACACTTCTTTTGTAGAGCTAGTGATCCAAATCTCATCAGCAGAATATAACCATTCTTTTGGAATTAACTGCTCAGTATAGGGGATGTTTAATTCACTCAATAATTCCAATACGAAGTCACGCGTGATGCCAGGCAAAATTAAATTGTCTTTAGGATGCGTGAACACTTCTCCATCACGAACCACAAATAGATTACTGGCTGCACCTTCTAAAGCAAACCCATTCCGCACCATGATCGCTTCAACAGCAGACGCCTGAACTGCATCTTGTATAGCCAATATATTGGCCAACAAGCTAATGACTTTTATATCGCAACGTTGCCAACGCTCATCCTTTGCTGTAATTAACGCAACACCTTTTTGCAATTGCTCTTGGGGCACTATTGCTAATGGATTTGCCATTGCAAATACTGAAGCAGCTGCATCCTTGGGAAAAGCATGATCGCGTGGCGCGATGCCTCGGGTAACCTGAATATAGATGGCTAGATTGTCGTCACTTGATTGTTGAATTAATGTCTCTACAAGAGCTTCCCATTCAGATTTTGTATAGGGATTATTGATACGAATTTCGCCAATACTACGTTCTAGTCTTGATAAATGTTGCTGCAGATAAAACGGTTTATTTTTGTATACCGGCAGCAATTCATAAATGCCATCACCAAAGATGAAGCCACGGTCTAGAGGTGAAATATGACACTCTTCAAGCGGCATATATTCGCCATTCAGAAATGCTTGAACTTGAACCATGAGAGGAATTAAGAAAATAGACGCAAAAAGAAATCTACGATGCGGCGCCACAAACCGCCCTTAGGGTTTGCTTGCAAAGCCACCAACGGCTTGTCCAAATAAGCTTCGCCTTTAAGCGTAATTTTAACCGCACCCACCTGCTGCCCTTGGTCAATAGGTGCCACGATATCCGTATCAACATCCATATTAGCTATGAGTAAATCATATTGACCTCTAGGGATGGCCACATATAAATCTTTCTCCAAACCTAGTTGGATCGATTTAGATTGTCCTTTCCACATACGTTGCTCAGCGAGTGTTTCCCCCGCCTTAAATAGCTTATGTGATTCATAATACCTAAACCCATAATTAAGCAATGCCTGGCTATTAACGGTGCGAGTCTTATCACTATCTGCGCCCATTACTGCAGAAATTAAACGCATGCCATTACGCATGGCTGATGCCGCCAAACAATAACCTGCTGCCTCAGTATAACCCGTTTTCAAGCCATCTACTGCACTATCACGCCAGAGTAAGCGATTGCGGTTGTATTGTTTTATGCCATTAAAGGTAAATTCCTTTTGTGCATAGCGTTTATACTCTTCAGGAAAATCTTTGATTAATGCGTGCGACAACAAAGCAATATCATATGCCGTAGTATAATGATCAGGATCAGGCAAGCCTGTTGCATTAACAAAGTGTGAATCTTTAAGTCCTAAGCGTAACGCTTGCGCATTCATAATATCTGCAAACGCTTCTTCTGTTCCGCCGACATGCTCTGCGAGTGCAACACTTGCGTCATTACCGGATTGGATGACTAAACCTAACAATAAATCCTCAAGAAAAATCTTATCACCCACCTCAACAAACATTCTTGAGCCGATGCTGCGCCAAGCCTTCTCACTGATTAACACCTGATCTTCTAAATGCACATCGTTTGCGGCTAAGGCTTTATACAACACATACGCCGTCATTATTTTAGTGATGCTAGCCGGATCCAAACGCTCTCGAGAATTATGCTCCGCTAATACCGCTCCGCTACCATAGTCCAATAACACATAACTTGACGCATCAAATGTAGGCGGCGCAGGAATGGGCAATGATTCTGCAAACGCAGTTGCGCAGGGAAATATTAATGCCAACAGCAAAGTAACCGTTTTACTATTCATCGATAACAAACCTCATAATATCTTTATACATGCACTAGCTATTCAACTACCACACGATATTCTTTCATACCCAAATCATTTAATTTTGCTACCGTAGCATCTGCGGATGCTACGGTAGATAGCGGACCAATACGTACACGGTGCAATTGCTTTACATTTTTAACTACAGACGAAATCGTGATCGCGCCAAGACCTAAGCCGCTTAATTGATTGAGTAATTGATCCGCATTTTCACGCTCACCAAATGCCCCTACCTGCACAAATATCTGCGGGTCTTTAATATTAGTGATAATGGCTTGCTCTTGGAATATTTCATCCTGTACTTTTTCTACTCCATTATTACCCACTTGCACTTGTGGCAGAGTGTCTGGAGCTACAATAGCGTCGTTATTTTCTGTAAGCAGCGACGCAGGTGTTTCTGCTAATCGATAATGCAACGGATCCAAGGCCTGTAGTTCCACTAAACCGGTTCCATCTTTAACAATACCCAGCTTAGTGGCCGCCGCAAATGACAAATCAATCACTCTGTTTTGATGAAATGGCCCACGATCATTGACACGCACAACCACTTGCTTGCCATTCTTAAGATTGGTTACCTGAACATAGGTAGGTAATGGTAACTGCGTATGCGCGGCTGTCATCGCATACATATCATAGGTTTCGCCGCTAGAAGTGCGCCGACCGTGAAATTTTTTGCCGTACCAAGAAGCAATGCCCCTTTCAGTGAAGCCTTGGCTGTTTGCAAGAGTGTGATAACGCTTCCCAAACACTACATATGAAATTGGATTGCCATACTTACTACGTGGCTCAACTCTTGGTACTGCATCCGGTGGCAACTCACGTGGAGGTATCTTTGCAACTGGCGGCTCCACTGTTGCAGGTTTATGCAATGAGCATGCGCCTTGAGTAATGAGCAGCAAGAATATTACCCATGCATTAACTCGACAGGTGGATTTAATAAAATTAATTTTGAACAACGTGATCTTTGATATCTTGTTTAATCTGCTGACTTAATTGATACACAGCCATTGCATACATAGGGCTGTGGTTATAGCGCGTAATAACATAAAAATTATCAAATCCGGCCCAATATTCGCTTGAATTGTCATTTTTCAATTCTAGCAATGCAACTTTTTCTTGTGCATGTAAATCTGCATTAATTTTAACATTATATTGAGATAACTCAGCAACAGATGCAAATGGTTTAAGGCCTTTATCCAATAAGGTTGTGTAACGATCTCCAGTTATACTCACTGGCATCGTGATCGGCTCATCCGTACGCCAACCATGTCGTTTAAAGTAATTGGCTACGCTACCAATAATGTCTTCATTGCTTTCCCACAGATCCCGTTTACCATTTTCATCAAAATCGATGGCATATTGCCTATAGCTACTGGAGATAAATTGACTCTTCCCCATTGCACCTGCATACGACCCTTTTATGGCGACAGGATCTAAATTTTCTTCTTGGACTAATAATAGAAAATGCTCTAACTCACTACGGAAAAATTTTTGTCGTGGCGGATAATCAAACCCTAATGTAACGAGCGAATCGAGCACCGGATACTTACCCTTATATTTCCCATAAAAAGTTTCAACTCCAATAATGGCTACTATGATTTCCGGTGGCACACCATAATGTCGCTCAGCCGCTGCGAGAATTTGCGCATTCTCTGTCCAAAATTTTAGGCCTCCTTCAATACGTTTAGGAGTAATAAAAATCTTACGATAGCCCTGCCAGTTCTTCGTCTTTTCAGCCGGACGCTGGATAGCCTCTAAAACTTGCGTCTGTTTTGAAACTTTCCCCAATAATTCTGTTAATGATGCTTTAGAATATTCATGCTGTTTTGAAAATTTATCAATAAACTGTTTAACATCTGCACGCTCAGCATAGTTCTCGCTTGCATAGCTACTGGTAGCCAAAGCTAAGATAACGAATAGAAATCTATACATAAATTTATGGTGATAATAATTTTCGATGAGAATTAATTGACATTAATATCCCAAATGCTGCCATGATTGTCACAGCTGAAGTGCCGCCATAACTAATCAAAGGCAAGGGCACACCCACCACCGGAAGCAATCCACTCACCATGCCTATATTTACTACAAAATAGGCAAAAAATGACAAGCTCAAACTCCCAGCCAACAGCCTAGAATAAGTGTCTTGCGCGCGTACAGCAATACTCAAGCCACGCATCACAATAAAAGCATATAAAAACAATAAAAAAGCCACGCCTAAAAAACCAAATTCTTCACTAAATACTGCAAAAATGAAATCGGTTGAACGCTCGGGTATAAAATCAAGCTGCGATTGAGTCCCGTTTAGCCAGCCTTTACCATAAACACCACCAGAACCAATTGCGATCTTAGACTGAATTATATGGTAACCAGTTCCCAGTGGATCGCTCTCAGGATTTAATAAAGTAAGGACTCGTTGACGCTGATAGTCGTGTAAATAAAACCAAAGTAGCGGCATACATGCAAGCACCAGCCCACCAAATATCATCAGCAACCGCCAAGCGATTCCTGCTAAAAAAATCACAAACAGACCTGATAAAACAATGAGGACTGCGGTGCCTAAATCAGGTTGGCGCACTATAAGTCCGGCGGGTATCGCGACGAGAATTAGCGCGATAAAAATTTGCCATAAGGTAGGCGGCATATGTTTATCGCGAAAATACCAAGCCACCATCATTGGAAGAAATATCTTCATTACCTCTGAAGGTTGAAATCGAAAAACACCAAGATCCAACCAGCGTTGTGCACCTTTGCCACTGTAACCAATTGCCAACACTACAAACAATAACACCAGACCGGCTATGTACAGCCATGGCGACCAGTTAGATAATTGTTTACTGGGTATTTGCGCCAGGAAAATTAACGCCACAAAGCCAATACCAAACCGTATGGATTGCCGTGTAATCGCTGCCATTTCTCCACTGGTTGCACTATAAAGCACGATCAGTCCGATGCCACATAATAGTAACAGTGCTCCCATCAAAGTTGTATCAAGGTTAAATAAATATCTTTCATCCTTAATTCGCGAAGAACCCAACGTGTTCTTTATAGAATAGGAGCTATTCATGGTTTTTTTACTACAGGCTTATTTGCTGCTAATAACTCTTCTTTGCTTAACAAATAATTGTCCAAAACTATTTTGGCTACAGGTGCTGCAGACTTACTGCCACTACCACCATTTTCTACAACCACTGCAATCGCTATCTTAGGATCATCCGCGGGCGCAAATGCAATAAACAATCCATGATCACGCAGTTTTTCTGTAATGTTTTCAGCGTCATATTCCTCATCTTCTGCAAGACTAAATAATTGCGCTGTACCGGTTTTGCCGGCAATTTTATATTTTGCATTCCTACCAATTCTATAGGCGGTACCATTAGGTTTATGCACTGCATCTACCATCGCCGAAATAACTTGATCCCAATAATATTCATTTGCAACATCGATGCTTTGCATGGCAATTGCATTCGTCATCTCGTCAACCTCACCTTGCTTACGAATCGCGCGCACAAATCTTGGCTGCATACCCTGACCACGCATGGCCAATGCGCTGGTTGCAGTCGCAAGTTGCAATGGTGTAGTTAACATATAGCCCTGACCAATGCCGGTGATAATAGTTTCACCGGGATACCATGCTTGCCCATATACAGCATGCTTCCATGCTTGAGAGGGCATCAGTCCTTTCGCTTCTCCCGAGGTATCTAATGCGGTTCTAGAACCAATATTAAATTGTGTAAGAAATTCAGACATACGATCAATGCCAAGCTTGTTCGCTAAGTTATAAAAATAAACATCACAGGATTGAATGATGGCTTTAAACATATCGACCTTGCCATGCCCACCTTTTTTCCAATCGCGATATTTACGTTTATGACCGGGTAATTGATAAAACGGTCCAGCATACATCGTCTTCTCCGCCCACGTGACTCCGTAATGCAAACCGGCTAAGGCCAACATAGGTTTAATCGTGGATCCCGGTGGATATTGACCCATTAGCGCACGATTAAATAGTGGGCGATTTGGATCATCGCGCAGCAACGAATACAGCTTACTACTTATACCATTGACAAAATAATTAGGATCAAAGGTGGGAGTGCTCACAAACACCAAGACCTCTCCAGTGGCAGGATCCATAGCTACTACAGAGCCATTGCGTTCACCCAAACTTTCTTGGGCAATTTTTTGCAAACGTGCATCGATCGATAAAATCAGATCCCTACCTGGTATGGGAAGCACGCTTTCTAAAACACGCAATTTACGGCCCTGAGCGTTAATTTCGACATGCTGATAACCGACGCTGCCATGCAACACTTCTTCGTAATATTTTTCTATGCCTACCTTGCCAATATGAGATGTGCCTCTGTAATTTTGCTTATCTAATTTTTGTGCTTCATCTGCATTGATGCGGCCCACATAACCTAACGCATGCGTACTCACTCCGGCTAGCGGGTAATAGCGGTTTGCGCGTGCAGTAATTTCCACGCCAGGAAAGCGATGACGATTAACCGAAAAGCGCGCCACCTCATCTTCACTTAAGTTAATTTTTAGTGGAATCGCTTCAAACGACTGTTTACGTTTAACATCATCATAAAACTTCTTTAGATGATGCTCTTCAAGCTGAATGTACTCACCGAGCTGAGAAACAACCTGCTTAAGATTGTCGACTTGTACCGGCGTAAGCTCGATCTGATAGCTTGGCTTATTATCAGCTAGCAGTTTTAAGTTTCGGTCAAAAATCAAACCTCGCGTAGGCGGCGTAGGCACCAGACGCACCCGATTTTCTTGCGATAAGGTTGTGTAATGCTGATTACTGGTTATTTGTAGAAAAAATAACCGCGACCCAAGCAGCATCAGGCAGATCACTACAAATAATGCGGCAAAATACACCCGCACCCGGAAATAGCGAATTTCAAGCTTTGGATTTCGAAGGAAGTCGCGCGATGCCAATTTGGATTAATCTAAGATATCTAAATTGATAATGGTATCAAATAAATACATCAAACTAGTAATAGAGCTGTTTTTCAACTAATGAGTGCATAAGCTGCATCGACTTGCGCTTTGAGTATATAAGATCCATATTATAATCCAGATTATAATGCCACTTAACACCTATATATATTTAGCATTCACTATATAAGGCGCACAGAATTAGGCTTGTTAATCTAGCAACACACAGCCTACTATATAAAGAAAAATAACAATACTACCGCCTCTTAGGGAGAAATATTCATGACAATTCATCACCTGCCAGTCACCTTAGGTGTTCTGGGTCTTTTTGCTGCATTTGTAATTTATCAATTCGTACTGCGGTATTCGCCCGGCAGCGGAAAAGTTGTAGAGATCTCCCAGCAAATTCATACCGGCGCGATGACCTTTATGCGTCGCGAATATTCCATATTATTTATTTTCGCTGCACTGGTGACCATTGTTATTTGGTTTTCAGATTTAGGCCAAAATACCGCCCTTGCATTTGTGTTGGGTGCGCTCTGCTCATCCGCCGCGGGTTACATCGGCATGTATGCCGCAACCCATGCAAATGTTCGTACCACCGTAGCCGCACATGAAAAAGGCGCCGGTGCTGCACTCAATGTGGCGTTTTTTGGTGGTTCTGTTATGGGCCTAACTATTGCCGCCATGGGCTTACTTGGACTGGGTGTGCTGTATTTGTATTTTGGTCGCGACCCTGAAACGGCAAATGTTATTCATGGCTTTGGAATGGGTGCTTCTACCGTTGCGCTTTTTTCTCGCGTAGGGGGCGGCATCTTTACTAAAAGCGCGGACGTTGGTGCAGACTTAGTCGGCAAAATTGAAGTTGGGATTCCAGAAGATGATCCACGCAATCCTGGCGTCATCGCAGATAACGTCGGCGACATTGTCGGTGATGTGGCGGGCATGGGCTCAGATATATTTGAATCCTATTGCGGCTCGATCATCGCCACCATTGCAATCGCTGCTACTCTAACTCCAACGGTAGTAGAAATGCTTGGCGCCAAACAAACTCTGATGTTTTTACCTTTAGGTTTAGCCTCCGTTGGCATCGTATGCTCTATGCTAGGCATTCTTTTAGTCAAAGTAGTCTCGGGTAAATCTCCTGCCACCGCATTACGCATCGGTACTTTCTCCGCAGCCGTTACTTTCATCATTGCAGCTTATTTTGTCATTCAGGCGCTGGAAGTGAGTAACGGAGTCTGGATTGCTGTCGTGGCTGGTGCCGTGGGAGGCATAATTATTGGCCTAGTCACCGAGTATTACACTGGAGGCGGCCCCGTAAAAAAGATTGCCAAAGGGGGTGAAACAGGGCCCGCTACCGTCATGATTGCGGGTCTTGCTATAGGTATGCAATCTGTTGTGGTACCGATGCTAACCATAGCCGCTATTATTTACTTTGCGAATCAATATGCGGACCTTTACGGTGTGGGTATCGCGGCTGTTGGCATGTTAGCCACCGTGGGCATTACGATGGCGATTGATGCCTATGGTCCGGTTGCAGATAACGCCGGCGGAATTGCCGAGATGGCAGGACTTGGGGAAGACGTACGCAAGATTACCGATGAACTTGATGAAGTGGGTAACACCACTGCAGCCATTGGCAAAGGTTTTGCCATTGGTGCAGCTGCACTCGCCGCACTCGCAATCATTACTGCCTTTTTGGCTGAAGTAAGTCACGGCAACGAAACCATTGTTCTAGACTTAAGCGATCCAAAAGTTCTGATTGGATTGTTTATTGGTGGAGTGTTCCCGTTTATTGTTGCCTCGATGACGATGACTGCAGTCGGTGATGCCGCCTTCGATATGATCAAAGAAATTCGTCGTCAGTTCAAAGAAATCCCTGGACTCATGGAAGGCACGGCCCAACCGGATACCGTGCGTTGTATCGACATTGCAACGACGGCAGCGCTAAAACGCATGATCCCACCTGGCTTATTAGCGGTCATTGCACCTGTTGTGGTGGGCTTTGCATTTGGCCCAGAAACACTCGGCGGAATGCTGGGTGGCGCATTACTCGTCTGCGTATTGATGGCCTTAATGATGGCCAATGCTGGTGGCGCATGGGACAACGCGAAAAAATATGTTGAGAAAGGTAATCTAGGCGGCAAAGGTTCTGATACCCACGCCGCAGTAGTTGTAGGTGACACAGTGGGGGATCCGTTTAAAGATACCTCAGGCCCATCGATGAACATTCTTATTAACGTAATGGCAATTGTAAGTTTAGTTATCGCACCTCTGCTTTAAAATATTTTCTAAATCTGAACGTCCGCTTTCGGTACAATGCGGGCGTTCGATCTATTGGGTAATAAATGTTTGCCATAACTCCCTAGGCTATTTCCAAATGAGAGCACGTAAAAACTAAACCG
>JAPUHH010000035.1 GCA_027297825.1 Gammaproteobacteria bacterium | reverse complement strand
TATCAGCGGGTTTATCAAAAATGGATAAAAATTTATCACCATCGCCTTCGACTTCTAAGGTGCGTGTATGTATATAGCGCGTACTTTCTTGGCCTTTGCGGTTGCGCAGAATCATAATCATGTCAGCAATTTGATTCTCAAAGCCTGTATCTCGCACATCCGCGGCATTCGCAATCGCCAAGCCTTTTTCTTCGGGCGTTTCGGCTAAAAGGCCCGCACTAAAAAGTAGTATCAGGCTAATCAGAAGCAGACAATTCAGGAACAATATTTTTCTCATCTTGGCCCTCCTCTAGGGCAATCAACAATGGCGGTAAAAATAGGAAATCAATAATAAGCGCTATAATAATAGTGATAGCGGTTAACAATCCCATCGCAGAATTGAGTTCAAATGCAGACATGGCTAATACCAAGAAACCTGCCGCTAGAACAATGGTAGTTACCAAAAGAGCAGTGCCTACATTAGCAAAGGCATAGCGCACCGCATCTTCAGCACTTAGGTGCTTTTCACGCTTAGCTCTCAAATACTTACTTAAAAAATGTACGGTGTCATCAACAACGATTCCTAACGTCATTCCCGCAACAATAGAAAGAGCCAACCCAATTTCACCATCAAAAATAGCCCACACTCCAAATGCAACACCAATTGGGGCTATATTAGAGATTAAGCTTATCAGCCCTAGTTTTAAAGACCGCAGTGCGAATATTAATAACAGTGAAATAACCACTAAAGCGACTAAAGTACCAACAATCATGCTATCAATATTACGCATTGCCAAATGTGAAAAGATAACAGCAGGACTTGATACTACCGCATTGATATCTTGCGCATTGAGTTTTAGCCAGCTTTTAGCCTTATCTTCAAATGCTAACATTTGTCTAGTGCTAAGCGTTTTTAGCGTAGTTGAAATTCGCGTCGAAGACTTGTCAACATTGATCTGATCATTAAGATCCAAACCGTACGGCAAAGACATTTCATATAGCAATAAATACTGTGCCGCTAATTCTCGATCCGCAGGCAAGGCATAGAACTTTTCATCATCTCCATGCATATTTTTATTTAAGCGTTTTAAGGTATCTGAAACGCTACTTACATGCATCACTTCCGGTTGTTCTCTCAACCAAATAACAAACTCACTCATCTTTTCCAAGAATTTTGGCTCACTAATACCACCAGAATCATTGGACTCCAAAGAAATCTGGATGCTATATAAACCAGTAACTTTATCTGCCACATAATCGGTATGGCGCCGAAATTCTATTGATTCATCAAAATACTCTACAAATTTGTCATTGACTTCATTGCGCGGAATTAATGCAACAGCACCAGCTATTATTAGCCCCATCGACCACAACAATGTGCGACGTCTAGAAATTACAACCTCTGCAAGTCTCTGCATGAGTTGTGTTTTTTTATCGGCTTGTTCTCGTACTTTAAATGGCAGTATTGCAACCAAGGCTGGCAAGAACAATACCGAGAGTATGAATGCGAAAGTCACTCCGATCGCGGTAATATTACCTAAATCACGAAACGGCGGTACATCACTAAAGTTCAAACTCAAAAACCCAATTACTGTCGTTAAAGATGTCAAAAATATAGGGCCAAAGTTAATACGCAAAGATTCTTTTACAGCAGAAATCTTACCCATCCCTGTGCGCATCGAATTTAGAAAAGTAACAAGAAAGTGCACACAATCTGCCACCGCTAAGGTTAGTATCATCGTTGGCGCGGAAGCAGACGGCGGCGTCAATTTAAATCCTAGCCACCCTGCTGTCCCCATGCCCATCAATATAGACAATATGATCACCAGCAATGCTGAAAATGTACCAGAGATACTACGTAAGAAAAATATTAAACCGAACACTATAGCGGCGAATGCAAACGGTATTAAATGCTTAATATCATTCAAACTTGCCTCTGGGAATGCGTTATTCATCATCACGATACCCGTGGTATATACCTGGATATCTGGATGCGATTGTTCAAATTGCTTAATCATGTCCCTACTGAAAGAGACGACTTCTGGCCCTTCCGTGATTTCATTTTTACCAGGCAATTCAATCGTAATATTAATACCTGCGGCATCTGCAGATTTTGATACCAGCCGATTCAACAATAGCGGTTCATTCAACGCAACATTTTTAATGTAAGCAAGATCTTCAGACGTAAGACTCGCGATATCATCAACCAAATCAATGACGATTAAATCGTCTTCTTCCGCATAAGTGTGTTGGAAATTAGTAACCGAATCGACTCGGATCGAGTATGGGATTTGCCAGGATTGCTCAGTAAGTTCTTTTAGAGCAGCTAGATACTCTTGATTAAATACTACGCCATCGCTTGGCTCCAGCATGATGTATATGTTGTCATTTTTTGTATAGGTATCTTGCAAATTTTCAAATTCAAGCAATTGTGGATTATCCTCACTGAAAAAATAGCGGTAGTCATTAGTGAAAACTAAATTTTTCCCGCCCGAAGCCAAAACAAAAGCAATGACTAAGCACACAATTACAATAATAAAACGCCAATGAACCACCCAATCTGAATATTTACTTATCATGTTTTTCTAACCCCTTAAGCCATCAAGATAATCTATTATGCTTTGACCACATTGATACAAAATATTTTTGCTTTGCGCACTTTTAGCCATACCAATGCAGCCTTCTAAACTAGCTACAAGCATAATGGCAATATTTTTTGGATCGACATTTTGTTTAACCAATCCATGTCGCTGACCTTGCTTAAATGCTTCCTCAGTACCGACACGCCACATTTTATATACAGCTTCCACACGTAAACGAAACCCTTCATCTACCGGTGACATTTCTTGAGCGAGATTATTCAGCGGACAACCACATTGGATATCTTCCTCAGAAATTTCTTGTCCTGCCGCTATGATGATTTCTTTTAAAGCAGAAATTGGATCGTCTGCTATCAATAAAGGCTCAATCCATCGAGCTTGTATTTGCTCTGCAAGTAATTCATCCACCACTGCATAGCCAAGATCTAATTTGGTTGGAAAATAGTGGTATAAAGCGCCTTTAGTAACGTCTGTTGTAGACAGTATTTTCGCTATGCTTGCTGCTTGAAAACCACGCGCATAAATTTCTTCATACGCAGCCTGCAAAATTATTTGCCGCGTGACTAAATTTTGCTCAGAGTTAGTCGATGCTGATTGCATGGTTGATTAATGATTAGGAGTTTTCTGGTTAAACTTTACAGGCACATACCAATCGGTATGTTATACCTACCGATTGGTATGTATGTCAAATAATTTCGTAAGATATTGTTTTAATAATGAAAAATACTACGCAACGAAAAGGCATATTCATTACTGGCACC